>PXDR01000319.1 GCA_003566335.1 Cyanobacteria bacterium T3Sed10_344R1 | reverse complement strand
TGCCTCGGGAGCACATGACGCCATCGGCCCCAGTTTGCTCTAGACAGCGAATCGCGCTCTCTAGGTCATTGATGTCGCCGTTCGCAATCACTGGAATAGTCAGGGCGGCTTTCACCTGGGCAATCCAGTCCCAGCGAGCCGGGCCGTTGTAGCCCTGGGCGCGGGTGCGACCGTGCAGGGTGAGCATTTGGGCTCCGGCGGCTTCCATCTGCTGGGCGAAGCTGATGGCGTTGATGTCATCATCGTCCCAACCGATGCGGGTTTTGACGGTTACGGGCAGGGAGACGGCTTCACTCACGGCCCGGACAATTGCTGCGGCGACCTCAGGCTGGCGCAGTAGGGACGATCCCCCACCGTTTTTAGTGATTTTGTTAACCGGACAGCCCATGTTGATGTCAATGGTGGCCGCGCCCTGGTCGGCGGCAATTTGGGCGGCCTCAGCCAGAAAATCCGGGCGGCAGTCGAACAGCTGAATGCTGATGGGCTGCTGTTCCTCTGGCCCAATTTCCATGATTTGGGGCAGGGTTTTAAGGTGGCGCAGGCTGGAGGCTTGCACCATTTCGGTGTACAGCATCGCCCTAGGGGCGTAGCGGCGTACAAGTTGGCGAAAGGCGCGGTCGGTCACCCCAGACAACGGGGACTGCAGCACCCGACTGTGGAGATGCACGTTGCCGATGGCGAGGGGTTGGGCCAGGCGCTGTTGCAGGGCGTCAGAAAGCTGAGGCATGGGTGGGTTAAGCAGTGGGGGCGACGGTGGGAGGTAGGGAGGAAATGCCAGGATGCCAAAGTTGGATGCGATCGCGCCCCATGAATTTTGCCCGATACAGGGCGGCATCGGCTCGATGGATTAAGTCGGTGATGGCCGCTTCAGGATTCGGCGTCTCGGCATCTTGGCCGTTAGCCGCAGTTGGGGTGATCGGCGCTGCGATCGCAATTCCCAGACTAACGGTTAGGTGAGCCGAAATTGGGGAACTAGCATGGGGGATTTGCAGGGCTGCGATCGCAGCTTGAGCCGCCATCGCCACCTGCTGAGCCCCCGCTTCATCTGTCTGGGGCAGCACAATCGCAAACTCTTCGCCACCATAGCGGGCGACCAAATCCGCTGGTCGCTTCGCCACCGACTGTAGCGCCATCGCCACCTGTTGGAGAGCATCATCCCCCGCTAAATGACCATAGGTATCGTTGTAGCCCTTAAAGTAATCCACATCACACATAATCAAAGCCAGTTCCCGACCCGGCAGGCAAACCTGCCGGAGGTAGTCATCAAACCGACGACGATTGGCCACATGGGTCAGACCATCTAAATTCGCCAGCCGCCGCAGTTCCTGGTTTGCCACCTGTAGCTGGCTGTAGAGTTCTGCCTGCTGAAGTGCGATCGCCAACTGCGCCGTAATCTGAGTCAGCAGATCAACCTCCCAGGATTGCCAACAGCGCGAGCTTTGGCAATGGTGCGCCACCAGCAGCCCCCAGAGCTGATCCTGCTGCAAAATTGGCACCACTAAATTCGCCCGCACCGACAGTTGCCGCAATAGATTGTGGTAGCACGGGTCAAGGGGCGGCACCGCCGCCTCAGTATCTTCAATCGCGCTGATTCGCCCCGCCTGATACAGCTGATGCCAATGGTGCTTAAAGCAGGGATCATAGATTTCTTGGTTCAGAATGCTGTACTCCGGCTGGCTGACCGACTCATTGACCACATTCCCGCTCCATTCAAGCGTGAACCGATAGAGCACCACCCGATCCACCGCCAGGAGTTGTCGCACCTGGGCCACCGTCGCGTTGAGAATATCCCGTAGCTCCAGGGACTGCCGAATCCGCTGGTTAATCTTAGCCAGCACCTTTTCCCGCTTGGCCTTTTGCTGGGCCTCCGCCTCCGCCTGCTTGTACGCCGTTATGTTCCGAATCACCGCAATCACTTGAGTCTGCTCAAACCAGACCAGGCGCGCCTCAAAATATTGCCAAGTCGCCACCGGGCCGGGACGAGAGGATAGTGAACGAGCTAACTCAGAATCTGTTACCAGAGCTTCATCAAAGTCAGAGTCCGCAGTTGAATGGTTGAGCGACGCTTTCCCAAATTCGGCCCCCACCGACAGGCGGGACAGCGCATAGTCTAGGGTCAGAGGCTGGCGAGTCGCGGCGACCTGTTGAATGCCCTGGTAGAGCCGATCTGCCGTTTCTGTAGGCAGACATTGATGCAGCCGCTGCCCGACTATGTCAACTTGATCAAAACAGGTTTGAGAGAGGCCCGTCTCCGGCCCAGTCTCGGGCATTGAAGCCGGAATACTGCTGGCCAAAATCTGACCAGTGACATCAATATGCAACACCCAATCGGGCAAAGCAGCCAAGATTGCTTCCATTTCTTGGTTGCTGCGGTGAAGCGCTTGTTGGGTTTGATGCTGCTGAGCTAGCGCCTGCTGCAACTGTCGATGCTGATCGCGAATTGTCAGCTGATGACGAATTCGAGCTAGCACCTCCCCCGCCTGAAACGGCTTAATGATGTAGTCAGCCCCCCCCGCCTCAAAAGCGCGGATTTTGCTGGCCGCATCATCCTGACCACTCAAAAACATCACGGGTACTGCTGCCGTATCTGAGTGCTGTTTGAGCTGCTGACACAAGTCATAGCCGCTACCGTCTGTTAGCTGGCTGTCCAGCAGCACCAAATCTGGCAAAATCTGCCCGACGAGCTGCCAAGCCCCCGCACTGCTATCAGCTTGTAAAACCCGATAACCAGTTTTCTCAAGCAGGATAGTCAATGCCCCCAAATCCTCAACCTGACTATCCACTAGCAGGATCTGCGGCAGGTTAGACACCCCTTGCAAGCGGCTAGAGATAGACGGTGGTTCTGGAGGAAATGACTGAGACATAGGGCGAAAGGGTAGATCGAGTTAGCACACCCAAAACGACCGGAGCGGTCGTAGCAGCCGCGTTGACGCGTTGGCGGCTTGATGCGTTGGCAGATGGTATTAGACCTAGATTAGCGAGTAGATGGCGGGTAGCTTGGCGAGGGAACTGTCTTAAACAGCCTGTGAATTCAGTTGGGCAAAAGCCATCACAAGGACACCGTTACGATCAGAATGCCCTAATCCCTTCCATATCCAGAGGACTGGGCAAATCTCTTCACCATTCGGCCACAGAAAATTACAGACCACGACCCACAGATCACGACAGGGCCGACTTGTTTTAAGCCCACCCTTTTTAAGCCCACCCTCAAACATCACAGCCAGAGATAATCCCGACAGCCTCAACGGCAATAAATCACTCTGAACTTGATGAGTACTTGAGTACGTTAACTGAATATTTGTGGGGTGACAGCCACCCTAAGGTGGGTCTGAAGAGGGTAAGTTGCTGAGTCCTGGGCTAGGTCGTTCTTGATCTAACCAGTGGGTCAAGAGTTCTCCTTTCCCCTTGATTGTGACCCAGCCACGCTGACTGAAGACAAATCGATGGGCAAGATGATCCCGCAGCGCGGTACTGACCTGGATGCGATCGGGCAATCCGGTAGACTCCATCCGACTGGCTAAATTCACCGTGTCGCCCCACAGGTCATAGGTGAATTTTTTGCGGCCAATCACCCCCGCCACCACTGGGCCGGTATGTAAGCCAATCCGTAGGCGAAAAGGAACCCCGTCTGGTTGATGAAAATCTGCGATCGCACGCCGCATTTCCAACGCCATCCGAGCTGCCGCCATCGCGTGATCTGGCCGAGGACTCGGTAGTCCCGACGCCGCCATATAGGCATCCCCAATTGTTTTAATTTTCTCTAGGCCGTGGCGTCCAGCCAACTGGTCAAAGCAAGAAAAAATATCGTTAAGCAGGCGCACCAGATCCTTTGGAGAACATTGGCTGGCCACCTGGGAAAAATCCACCAGATCGGCAAACAGCACTGTCACCTGATCAAACCCTTCCGCAATCGTCTGGGGCTTCGTCTTCAGCCGATGGGCAATCTGGTACGGCAAAATGCTGCTGAGCAACCGATCGGCCTGAAACCGCTGCTGCCGCAACTCCATTTCCATCTTGCGGCGGTCAGTCACATCCTGAACTGACCCTTCGTAATAGAGCAGCTGACCACTTTCGTCTTCAACCTGACGGATGCTTTCACTCACCCAAATCCGGCTACCGTCTTGACGATAAACCTCCGACATCGCTTCATCAATCCGCCCAAACTGACCAATGTAGGCCAGCAGTTCAGCCCGGCGCTGGGGCTGAACATAGCGTTTACCGCCAACATGAAGTTGGCTAGCCATCAGCGCCTGGGTCGAGTCATAGCCATAGATTTGCGCCAGGGCCGGGTTGGCATTAATCAGCTGACCGTTTAAAGCACTTTGAAAAATGCCTTCCGTCGCGTTGTCAAAAATACTGCGATATTCCACAGCCACCCGACTTTGCTGCCGAAGCCGCTGCTGCAGCTGTTGCCGCTGCTGTTGCTGTAAAAAGACCTGGTGAATCCGCCAGGCCAACTCCGGCGCAGGCATGACCAAAGATAAGCAGTCAACACAGCCCGCCTGTAACGCCTGCAAACGCAGGGGATCCGCCTCAGTTTGGCTAATCCAAAGCAGCAGTAGGTCTGGCTGAGTCAATTTCAACTGCCGACAGCCTGCCAGGGCATCCGCCGTTGGCCCCAAAATAACCAGGTCAGGGGTCAAATCTCCGTGAGGCAGATCAGCCTGTTCAGGACGAGGGCCGGGAGTTGAACCATTAGCTTCCGGTTGCCCCGCCTGAAAAGACTCACCAGAATTTGGCGTCAACTTAACGGCAGGCGTAAGAACCATCCCCCGGTAGGTGCGATGCCCCAAGGTCTGTAATTCGGTTGCTAGGGTAACAGCCAGTGCATCTGGCACTGCCGCCACTAAACTGACCACTGCTGACTGTTGTTGCAGTGTTAGGGGCTCAATCACAGCCACCTATCCCCCGCTAATAAAAATCTCGATAACGTCCTGATTTAGCGCCCGTCGGTGCTTTCCATTAGACCATTGTCGCCATAAGCTCACAACGCCAAGCCCAGGAATTCTCTTGCCCCAGCCCCAAATTAAGCTGAAGCCCGAGCCAGATTGAGCCTCAATACTAAGGTCAGAGCCTAAAGCCAGAGGCAGGAAGGCATCGGCTGAGTCAGTCTATCTTCACTTATCCTTCACCCCACAGCCACTTATTCAGGGAATTTACTAAGAGACTTGCTCAAAATAGATACTAAAGCTGATGCCCAAAGCGATGCTCACACACTCCCTAGAAATGAGAGCATAGGGTGGTAGGCTTTAAGGTGGCACTTTGGAACCTAAGACTTATTTAAGAAGTCGCCGAGCCGCTTTAAAGAGAAAGAGATAGGCGCAAGCATGGTCACCACAGCAGAGAAGACAAACATCGGTCGCATTACCCAAATCATTGGGCCTGTACTAGACGTTAAGTTCACCAGCGGTCAACTGCCCCAGATCTACAATGCTCTGGAGATCAAAGGCACCAACACCGTCGGTCAAGAAGTTTCCGTTACTTGCGAAGTACAGCAACTCTTGGGAGACAGCCAAGTTCGGGCTGTTGCCATGAGTTCTACGGACGGCTTAGTCCGGGGCATGGAAGTTTCCGACACCGGCAAGCCCATTAGCGTTCCGGTCGGCACCAAAACCCTGGGTCGCATCTTTAACGTCTTGGGCGAGCCCGTAGACGAAAAAGGCCCCGTAGAAGCTGGCGAAACGTCGCCCATTCACCGGGATGCTCCGAAGCTTACCGAACTTGAAACCAAGCCCGCCGTGTTTGAAACCGGCATTAAGGTGCTTGACCTGCTCGCGCCCTATCGTCGTGGCGGTAAGGTCGGCTTGTTCGGCGGTGCGGGTGTGGGCAAAACCGTACTGATTCAAGAACTGATCAACAACATTGCCAAAGAGCACGGCGGTGTATCTGTGTTTGGCGGTGTGGGCGAGCGCACCCGGGAAGGCAATGACCTCTACAACGAGTTCATTGACTCTGGGGTGATCAACACCGAGGACTTGACTCAGTCCAAGGTAGCCCTGGTTTACGGTCAGATGAACGAGCCCCCCGGTGCTCGGATGCGGGTGGGGCTGTCGGCCTTGACCATGGCGGAATATTTCCGCGACACCAACAAGCAGGACGTGTTGCTGTTTATCGACAACATCTTCCGGTTTGTGCAGGCGGGTTCTGAGGTATCGGCCCTGCTAGGTCGGATGCCCTCAGCTGTGGGTTATCAGCCCACCCTGGGTACAGAAATGGGTGACCTGCAAGAGCGGATCACCTCAACCACCGAAGGATCGATCACCTCGATTCAAGCCGTGTACGTCCCGGCGGACGACTTGACTGACCCAGCGCCAGCCACCACGTTTGCTCACTTGGACGCCACCACGGTGCTGTCCCGGAACCTGGCGTCTAAAGGGATTTACCCCGCTGTTGATCCCCTAGACTCTAGTTCCACCATGCTGCAGCCCGACATTGTGGGCGAGAAGCACTACAAGACGGCTCGGGCAGTACAGTCCACCCTCCAGCGCTACAAAGAGCTGCAAGACATCATCGCCATTCTAGGTCTAGACGAACTGTCTGAAGACGACCGGCGGACGGTGGCTCGGGCGCGTAAGATTGAGCGCTTCTTGTCCCAGCCGTTCTTTGTGGCTGAGGTGTTTACTGGCCTGAAGGGTAAGTATGTCTCTCTAGAAGAGGGCATCAAAGCCTTCAACATGATTCTCGCTGGCGAACTGGATGAGGTGCCGGAGCAATGCTTCTACCTCAAGGGCGGCATCGAGGACGTGATGGAAGCCTACGAAAAGGTGAAGGCTGAAGGCTAGGGTTAAGAGTTGAGCAACGGGGGCTAAGCTTTTGGGTTTAGCCCTTGGGGCTGCTTTGAACCGGGCGTTCAGTAGAAGGGCTGTTTGGGAAATCGGTATGACTGAACCATCAGTGGCTTTAGGGTTGATTGAGTTGGGCATGGCTCGGCACAAACAACCCTAATGATGGGTAAGGTTAGCTTTGTTTTTCAGACAGCTTTTCAACTCGCCTTGATGACGGAATGATTTAGATTAGAGCGTTTTAGGACAGTGCTATGGCATTAACTGTGCGGGTGGTCGCGCCAGATAAAACCGTCTGGGATTCTCCAGCCGAAGAGGTGATCTTGCCCAGCACCACCGGGCAACTCGGTATTTTGGGGGGACACGCTCCCCTACTGACTGCCCTAGATGTGGGGGTTATGCGGGTGCGGTCTGAAAAGGATTGGACTGCGATCGCATTGATGGGCGGCTTTGCTGAAGTTGAGAGTGACGAAGTCACGATTTTGGTGAACGGCGCAGAGCGTGGAGACGGCATTGACGCCTCTCAGGCCCAGGAAGCTTACGACGCTGCTCAAACTCGCCTCAGTGAAGTTGAGGGCGGCGACGACAAGCAGGCAAAGTTTCAGGCGACTCAGGGTTTGAAGCGGGCTCGGGCTCGGCTCCAGGCGACGGGCAAACTGAACTAGACCCGTGCCTGTGCTTGCCAACCTGAACCGGCTAAGTTACTGGCCAAGTTGAGGCATGGGTTTACGGTCAAGCCGCTTAATAAAACTGGGACGCCCATCATGAGTGAGCGTCCCAGTTTTATTGTATTTAACCTAATCTAGCCCTAGCAGCGCCTAGGCGCTTAGGTGGGGGTTTAGGTGCTGCCGGTGAAGATAACTTCGGGGAAGCGGGCTTGGGCCTCGGCGAGGGGACGTCCCTTGCCTTCTTCTTGCCAGTAGTTGATGATTTCTGTGGCCTGGTTGAGCAGCTCAATGCGCTCAGCTTCGCCAATCCAGGTCTTCTTCTCAAGCTCGGCTTTCATTTGCT
>PXDR01000603.1 GCA_003566335.1 Cyanobacteria bacterium T3Sed10_344R1 | reverse complement strand
CTTGCCCATCATCTGATCAATGCCCTGGCGATCTTGAATCCAGTAGCTGGCCAGATATTCCCCCGGCTCGCTAAACCGCCCTGGCAGCATCACCATCTGAAACTGGTCAGACTCTAGATCCATGGCAAACCCAACGAGGGCCAGCATTTCTTCCAGGCTGAGATTAGTGTCGATGGACTGTTGCACAATTCGCAGCGCCTGTGGCAGCCGAGGCAGCACGCTGGGCTGGGTCAGCCGATCGCGCAAAGCTCGCAGCAACACCTGCTGTCGCTGCACCCGACCAATATCTCCATAGGCATCTTGGCGGAACCGGGCAAATTGCTCAGCCTGATCCCCATCAAGTCGCTGCAAGCCCGGCTGCAAATCAATTTCTAGCCCCTGGGTTTGGTCGCGGTAGCGCATGGCCCGAGGCACGTCTACCTCAATGCCCCCGACTAAGTCCACTAAGTTCCGAAAGGCAGTGGTGTCAATCCGCACGTAGCGGTCAATCGTGACGTTGCCCAAGTTGGCGCTCACCGTACGAGCGGCTAGAACCGGCCCTCCCTCAAAGTTCGCTTGGTTGACCTTGGTAATGCCGTACCCCGGCACTTCTACTCGGGTATCCCGGGGAATAGACAGCACGTTGGCCACCTGGTTCTCGGGATCGGCCCGCACTAGCAGCATGGTGTCGCTGCGACCTTCTAGGGTCAAACTCGGGTCATCCTCAGCCTCGGGAACGGCATCGATCCCCATCACCAAGATATTGACGGGGCGGGTAATCGTATGGCGAAATCCTGACTGCCAAAGGGCTCCGAACGAGCCACCGTCATCATCAGCCCCAGATCCAGTTTCGCCGCCTGGCAACATCAGCGTGACGGTGCCCCCGACAACCACGGCTAGGGCAGCTGTGCCACTAAAAACCAAGCTCCAAAGCAAGCCTTTGGCCAAGCGCCGGGGCCAGGCTGGAGCGCTGGGGCGCGGGCGGGGCGGGACTTTATTGTGCTCGATTAAGCAGGATGGAAATTCTGGGGAGTCGTTTAGAACGTCGTGTGGGGCGACAGGTTGAGAAGAAGCCTGTGACTGGGTGGGCGGTGTGGTCATCCGGGAACCTTACTGGCGCTACCGTGAAATCGGGAACTGGGCGGTGGTTTGAACCCTAGGCGGAGACCCTGGGCGGTTTGGCATCAAGACTGGCTGGAGGTAGCTGGACTGGAGATGCCTGGAGATGGTCTGAGTCTGGGGAAGGTCAGCACAGGAATCAACCCAGGTTGCCCCAATCTCAAGGTCGGCGGCAAAGTGAGCTAACGGTCGCAGTTTAGTTTGTAGCTTATGGATTGATTTATCAACCAATGTTACAGCGATTATATCTTTATGTCCTAGGGTTTCCCGACGGGCTGACCGTTCTAGAGAAAGGACGGGATAGGATAGGGCGAGTTTCATCTTGTGCCTGATTTCTCCGGCGATGCTCCCCAGATGATCCCCGAATTTCCATCCCAAATCTAAGCCCCTGACTTCAGGCTCAGACGCTGCCGCGTTGAACTGTTGAGTTCAACGCCAATTCAACGCCTTAAACCAAAAGTTCAACCCAACCCAAAAGGAAAATGCCCCATGTCAACCCCGACCCCGCCAACCCTAATTCCAATTATTTTGGCGGGGGGCAAAGGAGAGCGGTTTTGGCCGGTGAGTCGGCTAAAAATGCCGAAGCAGTTTTTGAGCCTAGATGGGTCTGGAATTAGCCTATTGCAGCGCACGGCGGAACGGCTGCTGTCTCTAGGGGGAGATTGGTCGGCCCTGTGGGTGGTGACAGCCGCCCATCTGGCGGATGGGGTGCAGCAGCAGTTGCCCCAGTTACCCGAGGAAAATCTGCTGGTCGAGCCCCAGGGCAGAGACACGGCGGCAGCGGTGGCTTGGGCCACCCTGGAGGTGGTGCGCCGACACGGGGCGGATGCGATCGCAGGTTTTTTCCCGGCTGACCACTGGATTGGTGACCAGGCTGGGTTTGACCGCACGCTGAAGGCGGCGGCGGATCTAGCGGCGGATCAAGGTGCGATCGCAACCCTCGGCATTAAGCCCACCTACGGCGCAACCGGCTATGGCTACATCGAGCAAGGGGCCGAATCTGGCACCTACGACAACCTCACCAGCTACCGGGTCAGCCGCTTTACCGAAAAACCCGACCGGGCCACCGCCGATCAGTTTGTCGCCAGCGGTCGTTTCAGCTGGAATAGCGGCATGTTTATCTTTCCGGCTGGGGTGATGCAGGCCGAACTTGCCGCCCATGCGCCCCAAATTCTAGAGCCAATCGCCGCCGCCGGGGTCGCAGCCTATGCTGACCTACCCAAGCTCAGCATTGACTATGCCGTGATGGAAAAAACCCAGAAAGCCTACGTGCTGCCGGTGGACTTCCCCTGGGATGACCTCGGCGACTGGAACGCCATTGAGCGGTTGTTAAAGGGCGATCAGTCCAACGTCGCCCTGGCCCAGCATGTGGCCCTAGACACCCAGGACAGCATCGTCTACGCCAGTGACCCCGAGGAAGTGATTGTCACCATCGGCCTAGAGGACGTGGTGGTGGTACGCGATGGCAAAGCCACTCTGGTTGTGCATAAAGATCGCACCCAAGATATCAAGCAGGCCGTCAAGCAACTACAGGCCGATCCCCGGTTTCAGAATTTGCTCTAGTCGCTCAATTCGGCCCAAATCAATCCCAGGGAATCAAGATGACTCAGCCATGGCGGTGGAAATTAGTCGGTCTAGGTCTGGGGCTCCTTCTGGGGGCTTGCCAGCCCGATTCTCCTGAGGCTCCGGTATCGCTTCCCGAGATTCCTGCCGATCCTCAGCCCCTTGAGCAAGAGGAACTGCCGCCACCCCCCGCCGAAGCCTTCTTGGCCCAAATCCCGCCCGATCAGGCGACTTCACTCCAGACATTAGGCGTTGAGGTGCTGGTACCGGCCCTGGTGCCCCCAGGCTTTAGCCTAGCCGAGGTGATCACTGACCCAGGTTCAGGTGGCAGCCCCGGCAGTGGCCCCGAGTACCAACTGCTCTATCGCAGTGAAGATAGCCGCTGTTTTGCTGTGGAATTTGTCAGCGGCGGCATTGGTGATCCTCCAGACCTAGCCAATCGCCTGCCGATCGATCCGCCGCGATTTCCAGCCCCGGAAATGGGCAACTACGCCATTAACCACGGCAGCTATGCCGATCCTGAAATGCAGGCGGACAGTCCAGACGAACTGCTCTATTCTGACTGGCTAATTGGCGAAAGCGGTGCATATCGACTCATCAGCGGCAGCTGGATCCGTGAGGTCATCGGGTCAACCGCTGACGATTGTCAAACCATTGACCCAGAATTAGCCCGAGATATCGCTGAATCTTTGACCGACCTAGACGGTGATGATCTACGCTCGGGGCGTTCCCTGTCTGCTCATGGGGGGTAGTACCCCTGATTAGGGAATCATTTTATGTATACTAGTTAACCGTTCGTTAAGTTCATTTAAAAGTTCCGGTTCCCGTCCCCACCCTGAGGCCAACGCAACACCGCCCTGCGGATACCGTTGGATGAAGGCAGTCTGGGTTCAGCCGCTGTTCGTGCCCCAAGTTCATGGGCTAGATCTTTGACTAGATCACCCATGCCCCCTCGGTTGATGCCGGTTAAATCTATACCGGTTAAATCTAGGGGAGTTAGATCTATCACCAGTTGGATCTATGCCAGTTGGTAGAGCGGCGTTAGTCGGTCGAGGTCTAACATGAGGGTTGATCCCCAGAGGGTTAATGCAATTTCCTTCTGGTTCAATCACCCCGAACTGCAGGCTGAGTCGCAGGTTCGGCGATTTACTGGCTTGGCATTAGTCAGCGTCAGTACAGATGTCCCGAACGGGGGAAATGGGGTGCCTTGTTGAGTTCAAGACGCTTGTCTATGGATGTTTTGGGTTCGCTCTGGATTGCTTCTCTCGCAGGCGGTATGGTGTCAGGCCAGCGCCCAGCGCTAGCAGCCCGAGTGGTAGCTGATGAAGTTATGCCGACGGCGGCAGTTGGAGAAAAAGTATCTCACGACTCAACGCAGGTCCCGTCTACCACGGCTAATCGTGCGCTTAGCCTCGCCTCCCTAACTGGGGAGCATTGGCTAGCCTTGACTCAGCCAGTGACGCCGCTCTCGGCAGCGATTCCGCTGACATTGTCGGCAAGGCAGACGCCAGATTTACCCCAGATTGAGTATTTAGAGCAGTTGCTTAAGCCCAGCCTGGGCCAGGGCTTTCTGTTCCGGGGCGGATTCTCGGTGCTGAATCGGCTAGCCCTCGGGAACACTGAGTCTGATGAAGCCAGAGAGTCGTCAGCTGAGGCTACAGGCGAAGACCTCAACAGCGATGAAGAGGTGCCGGTTGGTTTGAATCCTAACTTCACTGATTTATCTGAGTGGGCCGAGTCAACGGAAGCACTAGGGGTCTGGTCTGCGATCGCAACGGTTCAAGTGCAGCCAGAAGCCGATCTAGACACGGACTTAGAGGATCTAGACGATTGGGTCACCCTCTCCCAGGACGACGACAGCGAAGATAAAGTCGTGCCCCAGCCCATCCTATTTTCTGAAGAATCTTGCAGCGCCGTAGGGTTAGACCTGCCTCGGGTAGGGGATGGACCTCAGTTCCACGTGAGCTTAAAAACTGGGCTAGTCGCCCAGCTCGACAATCGCGAAGCTGCCGATAGCCTAGCCGTCCAGTTGCGCCGCAACTTAGAGGAAGCCCAGGCCCAGCCAACGCAAATTTATCCGGTCTTGATCGACGGCAATCCGGCAGCTGTCGTGGATGATCAGCCCGTATTTGTGCTGGAAGACGCCCAGTTATCCAGCCAGTCTCGTACCCAGCGCAAAGTGCTGGCTATCAGCTGGGCGAATCACCTGCGCGTGGCCCTAGGCGCTGATCCGCTCAACATCACCCTGAGCCAAGACGAGCAGCCTGACCTCATTGACACCTCCGAGCGCATCGCTGGAGAAGCCTCTTGGTATGGGCCGTATTTCCACGGGCGTAAAACTGCAAATGGCGAGATCTTTGATGAAAATGAGCTGACAGCAGCCCATCAATACCTGCCGTTCAATACCTATTTGCGGGTTCGCAACACGCTGAACGACCGCACAGTTATTGTCCGCATCAACGATCGAGGGCCTTACATCGGCGATCGCAGCCTAGACTTGTCCCGGCGGGCAGCCCAATGCCTCGATGCTGAATCAACCGGCATTATTCCCTACGAAGCTACGTTCTTAGATCCAGTTTCGTTTGACCGTAAGCTCTAAATCTCCTCTAAATCTCCCGCAAATCTTCTGCGAAGTCCTTCGGGCTGAATTCAAAGCTGAATTTAGCCCGAACCTTTTGCTGTCAGGGTGATCACGGTGAGCTCTGGCGGGCAAAACAACCGTCCAGGAAAGTAAGTGCCCAAGCCGCGATTGACGTAGAGGGTATTGTCTCCCACCTGGTGTAAGCCCATGGCCCATTCCCAGTGGCGTACAACCCTAGCGCAGGCGTCGTTCATGTAGGGCACATAGGGCCGCAGTCGGCGCGGAATCAAGGGGCGTATCCGCTGGGCGACCGTGGGGATCGGCCCCAACCCTGGAATCACCACCTGACCACCGTGGGTGTGACCAGAAAGTTGCAAATCCACCCGCCAGGGTTGCAGCCGAGTGGCGCTATCGGGGTTGTGGGACAGGACAATCCGGGGTGTGGCTGGGTCAAGGGACTCGAAGACTGGGTCGGGCTGGAAGTCCCGCGACCATAAATCTGCCAGCCCGACCAATGGCAGGGCAGGGCCAAACGGGTAAGCAATTTGATTCCACAGCACCGGAATGTCGGCCTGTTCGAGGGCTTGGGTGATCTCGATGCGGGCGGCGGTGGTGCGGTTGTCGTGGTTGCCGAGAACGGCATAGGTGCCTAGGCGGCTTTGCAGATGCTTTAGCCGCCGCACCAGGGGATCAATCGGGGTGGGGTCATCGGTGACGAGGTCCCCCGTCAGCACCACCAAGTCGGGCTGGAGGTAATTGCTGGCTGCGATCGCATCCGCCAACATTTTTTCTGAAAGTCTCACCCCGTCATAGTGCAGGTCAGAGAGCTGAGCCAGGCGTATTCCGTGTAGGTCAGGGGATAAGTCTGCAATCTCAACCGTAATGGCCTCCACGGTTAGGGAGCCAGACAGCAGCTTGTGCATGGCATCAACGGTCTACATCACGGCTAACTCCAGCTTAGCAGGCGGGTTTAACGGGCTGATGTCGCCCTGCTGACAACCTAAGCCAAGCGCCGCCGCAAATTAAAGAACCGACGCAATAGTCCTTGCAGGAAGGTGTTTTTGGCATAATTTTCTTTCGTGAACAGGAGCGCCGCCTTGCTGTTGACCTCTGCCAGGGTGGGATAGATATGGATAAAGCTTTTCAGGGCAGTGACCTTGAGGTTTTGGCTCATAGCAAAGACGACTTCATGGATCAACTCCCCCGCCGCTGGGCCAACCAAATGCGCTCCCAGAATTTCGCCATTGCCTCGGACAATCAGCTTGGAAAAGCCAATCCCCGCCGCTTCGGCCAAGGCCCGATCGACCTGATTAAATCCCTGCTTTAACACCCGCACATCATCGCCATATCGACTGCGGGCTTGGGCCTCTGTCAACCCGACCCGAGCCAGTTCAGGATCAGTAAAAGTCGCCCAGGGCACTACTCGATAGTCGGTGGTTTTGCTGGGAAAAATCAGGGCATTTTGCAGCGCCACCGTCGCCTCATACCCGGCCACATGGGTGAACTGATAGCCGCCAATCACATCACCGGCCCCGTAAATTCGAGGATTGGTGGTTTGCAGCTTGGCATTCACCCGCAGTCCCTGTTTGTCCACCGCCACCCCTGCTGCCGCTAGGTTAAGGTCATCCACGTTGGGCACCCGGCCCGTTGCCAGCAGGATTTGGTCTACGACTAAGGTGCGATCGCCCACCTGCACATGCTTTTTGCCGTCAATCACCGTCACCTTCTCAGCTCGGCTCTGGGTCAGGACTTGAATACCTTCGGCCTCTAGCTGCTGCTGTACCACCGCCGCCGCCTCAGGATCTTCCTTCGGCATGATTTGGTCGCGGCTGGCAATGATCGTCACCGTTGCCCCCAGGCGAGACAGGGCTTGACCCAGTTCACAGCCAATTGGCCCCGCCCCAATCACCGCTAGGCTGGGGGGGCAATATTCCAAAGAAAACACGGTGAGATTCGTCAGGTAGCCTGCCTGCTGTAAGCCTTCAATCGGCGGCAGCCCCGGACGAGAGCCGGTGGCGATAATAAACGCCCGCGCCCTCAGAGGACGCCCCTCCACCACAAACGTCCGCTTGTCCTGAAACTGCCCCTGACCATAGATCACCTCTACTCCCAGAGACTCAAATCGCTCCGTCGAGTCATGCTCCTGGATATGTTCAATCACCCGATGAACATGCCCCATGGCTTCTGCCATATTGATCGTGGGCTCTGCCGTGTGTACTCCAAAAACCTTGCCCTGCCGGGTCAAATGGGCCACCCGCCCTGCATGGATTAACGACTTGCTGGGGACGCAGCCATAGTGGAGGCAATCCCCCCCCAATCGATCTTCTTTTTCCACCAGGGCGACCTTAGCCTTAAGTTGCGCTGCCGCACTGGCCGCCACCAACCCCGCCGATCCACCCCCAATTACCACCAGATCATATTCAACCGCCATTACAACTCCCTTGGCCTCAGGGCCTGACTCTACTTCCCTTCGAGCCTATGCCCTGGGGCTGAGTTTTACCTGAGGGCACCCCCAGAGTTTCCCAGGTGTTGCGCTACAGCCCTAACCGATACCCT
>PXDR01000171.1 GCA_003566335.1 Cyanobacteria bacterium T3Sed10_344R1 | reverse complement strand
GAATACCCTGGTGGTCTCAATTTTTGATGTGGCAGACCCGCTCTTAGACTCTGCCGTCTTCTTGCAGGGCGGATCTATTCGGACTGTGCATGAGCCGAGTCCAGAGCCGGAACCTGAGCCGCCTGTCACTTCTCCAGCGGAACCGGTTGCGGTGCCTGAGCCTGGGATGATGCTTGGGTTGTTGGGAGTTGCGATCGCATGGGGTTGGAAGCAACGCCGGGTCTAGCAATCAACTGGCGGGTTGATTTGGGGGGCTGCCGATTGCGATGCGATCGCGCCCTTCATTTTTAGCCTGGTAGAGCGCCTGATCTGCGGCCTTGATTAACGCTGTTGTTGTGACGGTTTCCGTTGGGATCATGCTGGCAACCCCGAGGCTGACGGTAACGTAAGCGCTAACGATAGACCCCTGATTCGCTAGATGTCGTTGATTAACGCCACAGCGAATTTGTTCGGCGAGGGCTACGGCGTCTTCTACAGGCGTCTCAGGTAGGACGACCACAAATTCTTCGCCGCCATAGCGGGCCACCACGTCGGTTGAGCGGCTGACGCATTGGCTCACCGTTTGGGCAACTTCCCGCAGGCACTGATCCCCGGCTTGATGACCGTAGGTATCGTTATAGGGCTTGAAGCAGTCGATATCGCAGAAAATTAGGGAAATCCAGGTTTGGTTAGCTTGCGATCGCAACCATTCCTCTTCTAAAAACTGATCAAAATAACGACGATTGAATACCCCGGTCAGCCCGTCCTGCTCAGCCAGCTTTTGTAAGGCTTTATTGGCCTGCTGTAGTTCCAGGGTTCTTTCCAGGACTTTTCGCTCTAGGGTTGCTGTATGGTCTCGGATGTCAGCAACCATCATGTTAAAGACATCAACCAGTGAGCCCATCTCATCCTGGCGATCTACGTCTAGAACTAGATTGTATTTTTTGTGCAGGACTTGCCTTGCCGCTATTTCTAATTGTTCTACGGGGTACTTTAAATATTGGGTAATTAGAGCCGACAGGATAACTGACAATAGGAAGCTAATAAGAATAATTCCAATAGCCTGATCTCTAAAATAAGTGATCCCGTCATTGGCGCTGCGAACTTGGTAATCAAGACCTAGTACTGCAATAGTCTGATTCTCGGCGTCTTGGATTGGGACAGCCGCTGTCATAGAAGTATAAAAACTATCTGATTCATAATCTTGGGTGAACTGAATCTCCCCGGTTTCTAGAGCCAGCCTGAACATATCCGAAACCGGTACGTAAAGATTGCCGATGGGATTGCCGCCCCACTCATCCCACTCATTTTCTTCTGGCTCTGGCGCAAAAGAGGCTAGGAACTTCAGAAACTCATGGTCAGGAGATTCTGGTGTTGAGATTACCAGGTAGGTGAGGATCGCATCTGGATAGTCGAGAAATCGCTGGGGATAATAGTCTTTCAGGGGCGTGATCTGATTGAGGCTGGCGTAGTGAATTTGCCTCAGGATTTGGACTAATGCCTGGAACTCTTCCCTAGCCTGGAACGCCCGAATATCTTCTGGGCTAAGGCTATTCATTGTGCCCCCAGGCTTGAGTTGTTGGACATCCTCAATCGAAAACTGAGCCTTTTGATCAATCTCTGCTTTGAGCTGCGCCATGTTCTGGCGAGTCTCGGCATCAAATAAGAAAGTGCTTACACTGCCAACATCGACCAATCTGCCTCGAACCTGGCGACTCACCAAGTCAGCAGTCACCGTGTAGAGATAAGCCAGGCTAACAGTCGTAATACCGACCGTTAGACCTGTGATGACAACCCCAAGTTTGAGGCCAAAAGATATGCGCATGGGGGCACGGAACGGGTGGTGGTGGCTTGATAGCGATAACCCTAGTCATGGTCTAGTAAGGTTTGGGGCTGAAGGTGAGCTAGGATTTCGCCAAGATTCAGGGGTTGCAAGATGTCTCAGTCACAAGACACCTCCATTGCCGATCAGCTGGCCGAGCTTGTTTCCAGGGTGTTGAAGCCTGGTGGGGTGGGAGTTGGGGGAGCCTATGGTCTATGGGCGCTGATCGTTGAAGAAGAAGCCGTTAGAGCCATTGCTGCGGCCCTAATTGGCTTTTGCCTATCCTACGCTGGAAAGTTGCTGCAGCCGATTCATGACGGTAACCACCAGCGATTGCAGGGGGTGGGCGAAGCGATCAACAGTTCCCTCGATGATTATTTTGCCCAACTGCTGGCCAAAACGACCCGGGCTGAGGACGCCTATCTGCTCTGTCAAGCCTTAGACTGCCGCGACTACAAGCCCGAAGGCATGGGCGCATGGGAGCGGACGTTTATTCCGCTGTTGCAGGATGTGTTTGTGCCGCTGGAAATGGATGTCAGCGCCGTTCGGGCTGGCTTTAGCCGTCGCACCCAGCCCTTGGATGCCGCTAGCTCAGAGCTTTACATCTGGAACCTGCTAGCCCAAGCCCAGAAAGTGCCCGCCTATCGCCAGCTCGCCATCATTGCCTGGGGCGGTTTTGGCAAAACAACCCTACTCAAGCATTTGGCTTACGTTTATGGCACTCGCCAACATCATCAGTACAAACTGCCGTTTTTAGTGCCGATTTTGCTGCCCCTGCGGCGCTATCGTCAGCAGCTCAACGCCGAGCATCCGCCAACGCTGCCAGAACTGGTCATGCAGCATCATGTCCAGCACCTGGCTGAACTCGACCCCAAGCTCAAGCGCCTGCCGCCTAGCTGGGCCAAGGATATTCTCAGCCGAGGCGATGCCCTGGTGATGCTGGATGGGTTTGATGAAATCCCGGAATCAGAGCGCCGTTCGCTCACGCTCTGGATCCAGCGCCAAATGCGTCGGTTTGATCGGTCTGTTTTTATCCTGACCTCCCGTCCTCGGGCCTATCAAGAGAACTTCCTAGAGCCGCTGCGCACGAAGATTTGGGTACGACCGTTTAATGGGAAGCAGCAAACTGGATTTATCCATCAGTGGTACCTCAGTCAAGAACGACTGGCCCGAGGCGGACGAGATACCCCAGAAGTCCGGCGAGAAGCCGTCCGCAATGCGGAAAGCCTGCTAGCCCAACTGCAAACGCCCCATCGTCCAGGGCTAGCGGCCCTGGCTCAAAATCCGCTGTTGCTCAATCTGCTGGTGACGTATCACCGCAGTAACCCCGGTGTAGAGTTACCCCGTCAACGGGCGGAACTCTATCAAGACATTTGCAATTTACAGCTGCGCAAGCGGCCAGAAGCGCGAGATATTGTCTTGCCCTTATCGCCACGCGATCGCCAGGAGGTTCTGCAATCGGTGGCCCTGGCTCTGATGCAGCAGAACCTCCGGCTGGTGCCAGAACAGACCCTAGAGCGGTTGGTGGAAAAAGCGTTGGTGAGTCAGGGCCATGATGTCTCTGCCCCCGAGTTCTTGCGGCAAATTATTGATGTCAGCGAGCTGATTGTTCGTCAGGGGCTGGAGGGCTGCGAGTTTGCCCACCTCAGTTTTCAAGAATTTTTGGCGGCTGCCCAAGTCAAAGCGCTGAATCAAGAAGCCTTACTTTATCCCCATTTACAGTCAGCGAATCAGACCGCCGAGGATAATCAAACCTGGTGGCGGCAAACGATTTTGCTGTATGCGGCCCAGACGAATCCGACGCCCTTGATTCGCGAAGCGCTTCGGCAGGGGGCGGCGGATATTGCCTACGCCTGCTACCAGGAAACTCAGTACACCCTGAATCCCCAGGTGGCTGAAGAACTGGAGGCATTGAAGCCCACGCTCAAAGCCTGTCGCTACGCCAAGTTAGAGGAACTGCTGCAAGCGGCGCAATGGCGAGAGGCCGATCAGGAAACCTATCACCTGATGATCACCGCAGTCGGGAAGGAGGCTGGGCAAACCTTTGGCTCAGAAGAATTAGCTCGCTTTCCCTGCGATGATTTGCTCGCTATTGATCAGCTATGGCTTGACTACAGTCAAGGGAAGTTTGGCTTCACCACGCAGCAAGCTATTTGGGGTAGCTGCAATCGCCCGACGGCTAATGGCAAGGATTGGGAGCGATTTTGTGCGGTTGTCGGCTGGCGAGGAGGTAATTCAACCCACTACGTCAAATCGGAAGAACTTCAGGCCGATTTACGCCACTCTCCGGCTGGGGAACTGCCGACAGGGGCGATGAGCTTCGATCGCATCGGAGGGTTAGGGGTGCGGACGAGCGTTAAGGTTGCGCCTCTATTCAGTGCGTTTTTGGCCCGAGTGGAGGCGTGCCGAGGGTAATGCCAATTCTGGGAACGAGTACCAGTCGGCAGAAATCTCCCGACTATGATCGCGCTGGTGTCCTGCTTTCGGCACGGCAGAGGCTCACAAGACGGTAGACAGGTTTACGCCGAGGGGACTAGGCGGCGGTCTGTTCTGAAGTGGCTTGAACGGCTTCGCTGAACAAGTGCACGTCGCGCTGGGGGAAGGGGATGGTGATGTCTTCGGCGTCGAGGCGTTTTTTGATCCGCTCTAGCAGGACAAACCGCATGACGATGAAATGCTCGGGGCGTACCCAGGCCCGTACTGTAAAGTCAACGCTGCTGTCGTTGAGGTCAATTAGCCCCACCAGGGGAGCCGGGTCTGAGAGGATGCGATCTTCCTGGGCAATCTCTTCGTAGATCACCCGCTTTACCTGGTCAATATCTTCTTCGTAGGCCACGCCTACCAGCAAATCCAGCCGCAGTAGCCCCTTGGCTGACAGATTGATGATGGTATCCCCAGTTAGGGTGCTGTTGGGCATGACAATGGTGCGGTTGTCGAGGCTGCGAATGATGGTGTTCACCAACTGGATATCTTCGACAAAGCCGGAAACACCCCCAGCTTCGATCCAGTCCCCGACCCGAAAGTGGCGGAAGACGACAATCAGCACCCCGGCAGCGAAGTTGGCTAAGGAACCTTGCAGGGCTAGACCAACGGCCAAGCCTGCCGCACCCAGTAGGGCGATCAGCGAGGCGGTTTCAATGCCGAGCTGTCCTAGGGCCGCCAGCACCACAAAGGCCATTGCGCCGTAGAAGGCCAGGTTGCTGGAAAAAGAAATAAGGGTAGAGTCTACCCCGGCCCGAATCATGATCTTGCGCACCACCCGCTTCACAATTCGGGCTAGCCAGCGACCGATGAAGAAAATTGCGATCGCAGCCAAAATCCGCAGGCCAAACTCCACCCCAAAGTCGGTGAATAGCAACTGCAGTCGGGCGACTACCGCGTCTAAGTCTCCCAAGTTTTGTAGATTGTCCATCTTGCGATCGCAGCTGAAAACAGTTGATAAACAGTTAGGGGGCCAGGGGCGCGTGTATCGGCGCGTGTATCAAGGGAACCCCAGATACTTTACCGCCTAATTTCCTGATTAGCAGAACTGACTGGCCCCGGTGCTAGAGTGCAGAAAATCATGAACTAAACCATGGTAAAGCTTGGGCGCGGGCTAATTCGTTGGCTAATTATTGGGATGGCAGGACTGCTGCTGACCCTAGGATTATGGAGCTGTCAGCCTGCTGACGATTCCGATGGGGTGGTACACCTGACCCTGTGGCAAGGCATTGGCCCCCCCAGCAACCGCGAGATTTTTCAGGAACTGGTGCAGCGCTTTAACGACAGCCACCCCGATATTCAGGTGGACTCCCTGTTTGTGGGCCAGCCTGACCAGCAGATCCCGAAGATCCTTACCGCCGTAGTGGGGAACGCTGCCCCCGATTTGCTCTGGTACTTGCCCAGCTTGACCGGGCAGTTGCTTGAACTAGAGGCCATTCAGCCCCTAGACGAGTGGTTCAACCAGTCCCCTTACCGGGATGATCTCGACCCGGCCCTGCTGGACACCATGACTTTGGAAGACCAGCTTTGGTCGATTCCCTTTGCCGCGAATAATGCGGCTGTGTTCTACCGACCCAGCCTGTTTGCTGCCGCCGGAATTACTGAACCGCCAACGACCTGGGCCGAGCTGCGCCAGGTGGCCCGTCAGCTTACTCAAGATACCGATGGCGATGGCCGAACCGATCAGCACGGCATCTTTCTGTCCTTTGGTAAGGGCGAGTGGACGGTGTTTGTCTGGCTGCCGTTTGTCTACAGCGCCAGCGGTGATTTAGTCGCTGACGGACGGCCTGATTTGGTGAATCAGGGTGCGATCGCAGCCCTAGCCCTGGGCCAAGACCTGGTCAACGACGGCACCGCCGTCCTGTCTGCCCCCGAACGGGGGTTTGAAATCGACCAGTTCCTAGCGGGTCAAGTGGCGATGCAGGTGACCGGCCCTTGGACGCTGCCCCAAATGAACGAGGCGGGCATTGACTTTGACGTGTTTCCCTTCCCGGTGGCAGATGCCCCCGCTGCCGTCTTGGGGGGAGAAAACATCTTCCTCAGCCGAATCAGCCCCGAGAAAACCCAGGCGGCTTACCAATTTCTCGACTACATTCTCAGCCCAGACTTTCAGTTGCCCTGGGCTTTGGGCAGCGGCTACCTGCCGGTCAACCGCCAGGTGCGCAACAGCCCCGAGTATCAGCAGTTCATCGCCGACAACCCGGCGTTAGATGTATTTTTGTCGCAAATGGACTGGGCGCGGTCACGGCCTTTAATCCCTGGCTACACTGAACTGTCAGAGAACTTTGGCCGCGCCATCGAAGCCACCCTGCTTGGGGCGGATCCCGAAAGCGCCCTCCGGGCCTCTCAGCAGCGCCTTGACCTGCTGGCCGGAACGCCTCCCCCAGCGGCCTCCACACTCTCCCGTCAGATCCCATTGGAATAGGGCCATGACTCATCCGCCATCCCCCCCAGATCCCCATGGGCAAGCCGCCCAAGCCCCTAAGCGTTCGCCCCTGCCTGGTGGCGAACTCGATCGGCTGAAGCTGTTTATCTACCTCGTCCCGATTTTTGGGGGGGTGCCCGCCCTGGTTAGTCTGTATCGCCGTCGCCAAAACACGGCGGAAGAAAAGAACGTCAGCCGCCTCGTGGTGGTGCTGGCCTTTAGCTGGCTGGCGGCCTATGCCCTGTTGGGGGGCAGTGCTAACCTCAGCGACGGCCTCGCCCCTCGACTGCTGATTACCAGCACTTTAATGACTACGGGCTACTTCCTCACCAACCTGTGGCTAATGGTGCGGCTCTGGCAGCGCAAATCTATTCGGCTGCCGGGGTTTAGCCCCTTAGGCGACAAACTGCCCTAGGGCGCACCTCTTCGCGATTTGCTCTGCTATGATTCGGCTTGAAAACAGGCTAGTGCAGCGTCAAGACTAAAAATTGGGGTTTCCGTCGGTTGGGTGCCACTGCATTTCACCCAACAGCGGCAAGCTTTGCTGGGTGCCGCTAACGCTCTACCCAACTTACAATCTACCCAACTTACAAATTTAGAATTGACAGACCCCTAGCATCAGCCTGTCACAGCGCTACAGCTGGCTCGCGGCCCTTTTTTCTCCGGCTTTCTTTTCTCCGGCTTTCCTTGCTTCGGCCTTCTTCTCTCCGCCTTTGAGGTCTTTTGTGTCTTCTTCCAAGAAAACGCCTCCGCGCCGCGTGTATCCGGCGTCTAAGCATCCGGCTTCTCGTCAGACCCAGCGAGTTCGTCGGCCATCGGCTCGACGTCGGTTTTGGCGCGGGGTAATTATTGGCCTGGGGCTGGTGGCCATTGGCGGGGCCGCAGCGGGCACGGGCGCATTTTTAGCCCTGTCCCTCTCTAGCACGCCGCTGCTACAAAGCAGCCTCAGCGAAGAGGAGGCCAGGACGTTTAACCAAGACAGCACTATGGTCGGCAGCGGCAACCTGCGGCTGCCGACGCTGACCCGACCGGTGAACATCCTGGTGCTGGGGGTCAAGGTGCTCAGTAGCGACCTGGATGATCCGCCGCCG
>PXDR01000154.1 GCA_003566335.1 Cyanobacteria bacterium T3Sed10_344R1 | reverse complement strand
TAATTCAGTATCGGCGAGTTCGGTCGTTTTGACGGCATTCTCTCCCGATCCAGTTGGCCCTGCTGGGTGAACGGTTGAGTTCGGACTATTTTCCTCATTGCTGATGCTCCATCCGCCCATGACAGATCAAACTCAAATTGTGGTGATCGGGGCTGGCTTCGGCGGTTTTCAGGCTGCGCAGTCTTTGGCCAATGCCAATGCCAGGGTGCTGCTGATCGATCGCAATAACTATCACACCTTTGTGCCCCTGCTGTACCAGGTGGCGACGGCCCAAATTGAGCCAACTCAGATCGCTTTTCCAGTGCGGACGCTGCTGCGACGGGGCAAAAACCTCAGTTTTCTGGCGGCGGAGGTGGAGCGGGTCGATTTTCAGACTCAGCAGGTTCACACGAACCGGGCGGTAATTCAGTATGACTACCTGGTGATGGCCACGGGCAGCCGCACCCAGTTCTTGGGAGTGCCTGGGGCGGCAGAGTATGCCTTCTCCATGCGCTCTCTAGCTGAAGCAGTTACCCTGCGGAATCACATTTTGAGCTGTTTTGAGGCTGCGATCGCAACCTCAGACACTCAAGAGCGGGAGCGCTTGCTGACCTTTGCCATTGTGGGCGGCGGGGCAACGGGGGTGGAAGTGGCCGGGGCGCTGGTAGAGCTGATTCAGGGGGCTTGTCGGCGGGACTACCCAGAACTGGGCAATCTGCGGAAACTGCGCCAGATCACCCTACCCCGCGTTGTGCTGCTGCAATCAAGCGACAGCCTGCTAGGAGACTTGCCCCCCCGCCTCGGGCGCTATACCGATCAATGCCTGCGGCGACTGGGGGTCGAGGTACAGATGCAGACACGGGTGGAGCAGGTCACCCCCGCCGGAGCCCAGTTGCAGTCCGGTCAGCTCTTGGCGAGTGCCACGGTGATTTGGACGGCGGGGCTAGAGGCGGCAATCCCCGAAGTGTCTACCGACCTAGCTGCGGCGACCAAGGGTAAGCTCCGGGTGCGCCCGACGCTGCAACTGGTTGACCATGCCAATGTTTATGCCATTGGGGATGCTGCCTATGTGGAGCACGCTGGCAAGTCTTTGACCGGGGTTGCGCCCGAAGCGCTGCAGCAGGGGGTGGCCGTGGCCCGCAACCTGCGGCGACAGCTCCGGGGAGAAGCCCCCAAGCCCTTCAGCTATTTCAACAAAGGCCGCTTGGCGATCATCGGCTGCTACGCCGGGGTGGGTCAGGTGGTGGGGCTGCCCTTGACCGGGCCGCTGCCCTGGCTGATGTGGCTGGCAGTGCATTTGGTCTACCTACCGGGCTTCCGCAATCGGCTGCTGGTGCTGCTGACCTGGCTGCAGGGCTATGTCATGGGCGATCGGGCTGTGCGGCTGATTTTGCCCCCCCATGCCGCCCAAGCCCAGCCCCTAGACTTGCCCGCTCCCCCACAGATTTCTTCCCGTCGGTAGCTGCGGCTACGCAGCTTCTTTCCACGCAAACTTTTCTACGCAGCTTTAGGAGGCTTGAGTACGATGACGACTAACCAACCCCAAGGCCCTAATGTTGGCCTGAATCCTCAAAACGTGTCCCTGGCCTATCTGTTTCTGCGGATTATTTTTGGCATCAGCTTTTTCAATGCGGGCTTTACCCGACTGTTTGACATCCCTGGGTTCATGGATGCGATGGCTGGAGCTATGGCCGATGCCTGGATGCCAGAAGCGCTGGTGCGCATCACCGCAGTCGGCGTGGTGTTTGTGGAGCTGATTGTCGGTGCGCTGCTGATTTTGGGCCTGTTTACCCGAGGGGCTGCGATCGCAGGCTTCTGTCTCATGGCGGTGCTGATGTACGGCGTCACCATTGTTCAAGACTGGGGCACTGCAGGCAGCCAGCTGATCTACAACGTGATTTTCTTCATCCTGCTGGCTGGGGTCAGCTTTAACCGCTATTCCTTAGACGCCATGCTGTTCGGCAGCAAAGCCGAAGGCACCCCTGGCGAACGGCCCCTAGAAAGCGCCATGCGGTTCGTACTCGGCAAACAAAAGCGCGATCGCAGCAAATACAAGCCCACCAACCTCGGCAAAAACCTGTAGCTCTAGCCCATAGAACGGGTTCCTTAACTCTCATCTCACCCCACCCTGACCAAGGAACCCGTCCCTTTTACGCCTATTCGAGCCTACTCCTCTGCATTCTCGGCACTGGGCCAAGGAATATCGTTACGGCCCGCGAGCTGTCGTGCGATCGCATCGGCCCCCTGGCGGTTAATGTGGCTGGGGTCAGCAAAGAAGCGGTTTTGCCCTTGCCATTGGGTCATCAAATCCACCACCCGAAAGCCGCCCTGCTGTCCCTGCTGCTGCAAAAAAGCTTGAAACTGACGCTCATAGCCTAGGCGCACCTCATCAAGATGTTCGCCACTAAGGGGCATATTCACCATGACCAAAGGAATGCCGCGACTGCGGCTGTAGTTTGCCACGGCCTGCAAAGCATTGGTTTGGATGCCGCCCAAATTAAAGGGCTGATAGTCGCCATCGAACTGGCCGCTGACCCGAGGGAACTGCTGATAGTAAGTGGCGGGGTTGAACTCGTCGTCGATGGGCATGAAGCCTTTCGCGTCGATAGCGCTTATGCTGGGCCGAGGCCCGCTGACCCCTTCGCTACCGAGGCGCTGGCCGTTGCGGGCCGCTTGATAACCGGGGGAGGCCAATACGCTAGCAAACGTGCGATCGAACCGACCGCTGTTAAATGCGCGGGAGCCGTCGCCCCAAATAATCAGCCCCGGCTGATGGTCGGCAGGCAGGACAGATTGCAGCAAAAAGTTGACCACTTGGGCCGTAGCGCCATTGATGCCGAAGTTAAACACTCGCAGATCGCCATGACCTTGGCTTTCTAACGCGGTTTGCAGCACTGCCGCATCCAGTCCTTGCAGCACCCGAGAACTGCCCACAATCAGCACGTCTGGCGGCCCCATGGTGGCGACATAGGACTGGTAAACCGCCATTTGCTCATCAAAAATACTACTGCCGAGGCTGGGGTAAGCGCCCTGAAAGCTGGTGGTACTAGCCCGATCTTGAGCGGTGGCGAGTTGCTCGGCATATTTGCGAGCGGTGCGCTGGGCAAAGGTGCGCTGGGGGGCGTCAGGGGGAACCGCTTGGAGGATTGCGATCGCTTCTAGCCACCCCTGCACCACCTGATCCCAATCTTGGGCGGTGCGGGCACGGCGGGACAGGGCTGCGGTCTGGCGGCCCAAGTCGAGGGCAGCTTGAATCTGGTCTGGGGCTGGTTCGTCGGCTTGGGCGACTAGCCCAGTAAGCGCCGTTGACTCGCCTGGAGCAGATAACTGGCTGCCCCAACCTGACAGCAGCACGCTGCCCGCCATTAATAGCAGGGCTCCATACCTCAACTGGTGATGCCTGGTCATGGTGAGTTCTCTTGATAGCTGGAACTGATCCGCTCAGCGTTCATTTCAACCTGAGTCTTGGCTGCCCGTGTCGGTTCCCGAAAACGCTGCCCCCGAAAATATTGCCCAAGACGCCAACGGACAGAACGCCGAGGCTGATGCCTGGGCCAATTAGGCTGCCTAAAATCATGCCGACTAGCAGCACAAAGCCCACAGTCACATTCTGACGAAAAATCTGGCCGTAGAGCCTGGGCGGTGCCTTGGGCGATCTCAACTGGCGAGATTGGTTCAGCCAAACTCCGGCTGCGATCGCAACCCCGATCCAATACAGCCAACCCAGCCCCATCACCAGCCCCACCCCAATCAAAAAGCCCACGGTGCCCAAGAAACACAGCCCTACCGCCAGCGGGGCAGATTGCCCAAAAAACAAGGCGCTAGAGTTGACCCCTAGCTGTCGGTCAAAGTCCCGATCCGGGATGGCGTAAACCGTGTCAAAGCCCAACGTCCACAGCACCGTTGCCGCCCACAGCAGCCAACTGGCCAGCTCCAGCGTCCCCGTCACCGCCGCCCAGGGAATCAACACCGCAAAGCCCCAGGCCAGGGACAGCACCAGCTGAGGGACGGGAAATACCCGCTTGGCTAAGGGATACAGCACAATCACGGGCACCGCCGCCACGCAGAGCCAAAAGCTCAGAGGCGTCAGGTACAGAGACAGGCCGTAAGCACAGAGAAATGCGATCGCAGCAATCCCAATCCCCGCCTTCACCGACAGCGCCTTAGCGGCTAGGGGACGATTCTTCGTCCGCTGCACCTGGGGATCAATATCGCGATCCCACAGATCATTCACCACACAGCCGCCAGCACTGGTGACTAAGCTGCCCAGAATAATCACCCCCACCAACAGCGGCGGCGGCGTTCCCCGTCCGGCCAAGAACACGCCCCACAGGGCCGGCACCATCAAAATCAAGCGCCCGGCAGGCTTATCCCAGCGCAACAAACGCAGCACCGTCAGCCAAGTGGGTTCAGAGACCTGGGGTTGAGTGTCCATAGACCAGAGAAAACGACCGGAGAAACAAACTATCTGCCTATATTCAGAATATCTGCTTCTCAGAATTTGGCCGTAAGCCAGTCTGTCCCACCAGCAGGCTGGCCTGGGATCAGTTTTCGATCCGGCTACCCAAGCGGATCTTGCGGTTTAGGCAGTTTAATGGGAGCAGTTTCATCGTCCTGATGCAGGATGTTGGGTTTGCTATGACTGCACCGCCAACTTCGCCAGCTGCGCCCTCAAACCGGGGCGCAGTTTTTGCCTGGATGCTTTATGACTTTGCGAATCAGGGCTTTACCACCCTGGTGGTGACGTTTATTTACGCCCCATTTTTTATCGGCTTTATTGCCCCTGACCAAATCGCCGGGACGCGGCTCTGGGCTTGGGGTACGGCTGCTTCGGCAGTGGCGGTGGCGCTGCTGTCGCCCTATGTGGGTGCGATCGCCGATCGAGGCGGCCTGAAAAAACCGCTGCTGCTGGTGGCGACCGTGCTGTGTATTGGCGCGACGGCGCTGCTGTACTTTCCAGTTCAAGGCCAGGTGGGGATAGCGCTGGGCTTATTTGCGATCGCAAACATCACCTTTGGCCTCAGCTACGTCTTCTACAACGCCTTCTTGCCCGAACTCGGCAACCGCGCCCAGGTGGGCCGAATCTCCGGCTATGGCTGGGCCTTTGGCTACCTCGGCGGCCTGCTGACCCTGATTGTGGCCTTGGGAGTCTTTGTCTTCCCCGATCCACCCTTATTCGGCATGTCCACCGAAACCGGTGCGAACATCCGGGCCACTAACCTGCTGGTGGCGGGCTGGTATGCCCTATTTGCCCTGCCCCTGTTCTGGCTAGTGCCAGAAACCCGCCGAGGCAAGCTGCCCCCGGTGAAACGCCTGGTAAAAGACACCAACCGTCAGCTCTGGCACACCTTTCGGGACGTGCGCCAATACCGCCAAGCCTTTTGGCTGCTGGCCGCTAAATTCTTCTACAACGACGGCCTAGTCACCATCTTTGCCTTTGGCGGCGTCTATGCCGCAGGCACCTTCGGCTTCGACACCCAGGGCATCATCCTGTTCGGCATTGTGCTGAACGTGGCGGCAGGTTTGGGGGCGCTGGCCTTTGGCTATGTCGATGATGCGATCGGCGGCAAACCCGTCATTTTGATGACCCTGGTGGGACTGGTCATCGCCTGTCTGATGGCGGTGCTTGCCCCCAACCGCACCTGGTTTTGGATTGCGGGCATTCTTATCGGCATTTTGGTGGGGCCGAATCAATCGTCTAGTCGCTCCTTGCTCAGTCGCCTGACACCCAACGCCAAGCAGGCCGAATTTTTTGGCTTCTTTTCCCTCTCTAGCAAGCTCACCTCATTTCAGGGGCCGCTGTTGCTGGGCTGGGTGACCGATTTATTTGGCAGTCAGCGGGCTGGCGTCGCCACCGTGGTGATTTTCTTTATCGTCGGCGGGCTGCTGCTGCTGCGAGTAGATGAAGCCGCCGGGATCCGCGATGCAGTAGAGGCCGATGCTCGACAGATGACTGAGCCCCCCCTTGCCTAGTCGGCGCTCATTTAGAGCCCAATCGCCACTAGCCTTCATTGTGTAAGGAGCTGTTAGGCGAAGCCGTAACGCACCGATCGGCTAATCACGCCTACCGCTGATTCCACTCCGTCGCCGCATCACTCACCGCCGCATCCACCGACTTTTGCCCCAGCATCGCCGCCTGCAAATTGTCGTAGAGGATGCGCTGCAGCTCCTTGATGTCTTCCATCGCCGGAATCAGCACCTCAGCGCTGGGCATTTGGGTGGCGCTGACGGAACGGGCCACTTCCACAGGCGTCGCCTCTTCTGGCAGGTCGGTGAAGTGGGGATCTTCTAAAGATGCCACAGTCGAAGGCAGCACGTTGGCTTCCTTGGCAAAGCTGAGCTGATTGTCCTCATTCGTCACGTACAGGGCAAACTTGAGCGCTGCATCCGGCACATCCGTCGAGCGGGGAATCACCAGATTCATCACCGCCACGTTTTTCAGGCCGCTGTCCCCCGTGATTTGAGGGGCGCTGGCGGTCACCTCTGCAATGCTGGGGGCATTGGTGGCAATCGTATTGAGAAACTCCGGCCCAGTTTGCAGCACCGCCGTTTCCCCGGCTTGATACAGCTCTACCGCCCGACGATGTCCTTGGGTTAGCACTTCCCGGGGCAGCAACTCGTCTTGGTACAAGTCTGTCCAGTATTGGAACACCTCGCGCCCTGCTGGGGTGTCAAAGGCCGCTTGACCCTCTTCATCCACCAGAGGCACCCCCATTTGGATGAACGACTGCATCACATCCGCCGCATCTTCCGGCACAAAGCTAAGGAAAAAGGTGTACTTGCCGGTCGCGTCCTTGATCTGGCGGGCTGCTTCAGCCAACTCGGCATAGGTTGCAGGCGGCTCCGAGATCCCAGCTTGCTCAAAAATCTCTTGGTTGTAGAGGGTGACCCGAGTGGTGAGATACCAGGGCAGGCCAAAGGTTTCATCTCCCAACGTGCTGGCCTGCCAGATGCCCTCTAGATAGGTGGCTTTAACCTCATCCGGCACTGGCTCATCCAGGGTCATCCAGGCATTGCGGCTGGCGAGCTGAGAAGCAAAATCCGGATTGAGGTTAATTACGTCTCCTGCCGTCCCCGCTGAGATCGCCGTCAGCACCCGACTTTGCATATCCCCCCAGGGCACATCCACCCAACGCACCTGAATATCGGGGTTCTCAGCCTCGAAGTCAGCAATCAGGTCGTTGAAATAATCCGTAAACGTCGGCTGAAGCTGCATCGTCCAGAACTCTACCGTCTGGCGATCGCCATTACTCCCCGTGGGCTGTCCCCCCCCACAACTCACCAGCCAGCTCAACATCAGGCCCAGCAGGGCAAATAGACCGAATTGTTTCCAGCGTTTGATCATGGGGGGAGGGGGAGAGAGGGCTATTGGCTGTTGGCTATTGGCTGTTGGCCGTTAGCTAGAGTTCTGGGATCCTAATTCTCAAGCAAGAAGTTTCTCAAGCAATAAGTAGCCTACATCTTTGGTAAGCATAGTCACAGGCTTAATCCCCAATGATTTAAGCAACCCCCAATCTGCCAGATCTCCGAAGCTAACAGCCCTAGCGAGCACAGCGAGCCATGCCCGAAGGGCTTTATAGCTAACAGCCAACAGCCTTTTACAAAACCACCTCCACCTGCCCGGCACAATCCCGCGCTCTTTCCCTCGCCTGGTCTACGTTGTCCCCCAAGGTCAAGGCCACGCCCATGCGGCGGTTGCGGTGGCAGCGGGGTTTGCTAAACAGCCGCAGTTTGCTGGTGGGGACGCTGAGGGCTTGGGCCATGCCGCGAAACTGGGGGGCTTCGCTGCTGCCGGGGGCGAGGATGACGGCGGAAGCGCCGG
>PXDR01000180.1 GCA_003566335.1 Cyanobacteria bacterium T3Sed10_344R1 | reverse complement strand
GGGTCGGGCTGTGGGTCTCAATCACGGAAACGGTAAAGGTGACGCTGCCTTTTTTGGTGAACTTGACGGCGTTGCCCACCAGGTTGATCAGCACTTGCCGCAGCCGCTTTTCGTCGGCCCGGATGCCGGTGGGCAGATCGGGGTCGGGCTGGTAGTGCAGTTCAATGTTTTGCTGTTTAGCCCGAATGCCGCAAATTTCCACGATGCCCTGGAGTAGGGAGGGCAGGTGAACTTCGCTGGGGAACAGCTCCATGCGGCTGGCTTCAATTTTGGAAATATCCAGCACGTCGTTAATCAGGGTCAGCAGGTGCCGACCGCACTGATAAATCACGTCAACGCTGTGCTGATCTTGTTCTGTGAGGTGGGGAGCCCGGTTGAGGGCTTGGGCATAGCCGAGGATGCCGTTGAGTGGGGTGCGAAGTTCGTGGCTCATGTTGGCCAAGAATTCACTTTTGGCTTGGTTGGCGGCGGTGGCGGTGGCTTTTTCTTGGTCGGCGGCAGCTTTCAGCTTTTTCAGGTTGTTTTGCTCTAGGGCTTGAATCCAGGTCAGCATCAAAATCATCGCGATTGCTAGGGCTGCGACGATGGCGGCGAGGCCGTCGAGCAATCGTAGTTGAGATTCAATGTTGGCCCGGGGGATCACCATGCCCAATGACCAGTCGCTGCCCTGGAGCGGCAGGTGGGCTAGATACTGGGGGCTGCCGTTGATGGGGGTGAGGTCAAAGCTGCGTAACTGATTGGTGATGCTGTTGCTCAGCTGGGGGTTGTTGAGCACTTCCCCCAAGAGAGACTCGGTTTCTGAGTCGGGCGCTAGCAGCACTTCGCCGTCGGCGTTGAGCAAAAAGGCGTAGCTGCCGGGGCCGTAGCTGAGGCTGTCGATTACAAGCTGGATGCGCTCTAGGTTGACGTAGCCCAGCAGAACTCCGGTGGGTACGGCGTTGAGGTCAAATGCGGTTTTGATCGGTACTGCGATCGCAACCACGGTACTGTCGTCTTCTGCCACCGGGTTGCTGACCGTCAGTTCCCCAGCGAGGGCGGCTTGGAAGTAAGGCCGATCGGATAAATCCAGGCTAGATCCGGTGAGGCTGGTGCCCTGACCGTCTGGGGTGGCGAGGGACAGGCTGGCTAAGGCCTCAATGCGGACGACTTGCGATCGCAAATACGCCTCCAACGCTTCCCCATCTGGCTCTGCTGGAGATTTAACTAGGGGGGTGTCGGCTAAAGTCTGTAAGTTTGCCTGGAGCCGCGTCAGCCACTGGTCAATATCTTCGGCTCCCTGTTCGACTTCCAGAAGCGCCCGCTGCTGTAGCCCTTCCCGCGTGATGTTTCGCACCACCTGGTAACTGTAGTAAGCCCCGGCGGTGACCCCCAGGGTGACCGCACCAATCAACACGCGCATCCAGCGATTGCGTCGGCTGCCACGAACTTCAGAATCAGGAGACGATGAGGCTGAGGAAACTGATGGGGCAACCGCCTTAGGGCGAGGAGACAGGCTCGGCAGCGAAATCTGAAACATGGCAACTTCTCAAAACGGGTGAATTGCCTTTGTCAAAGTCAGCGCCGGACAGCCCGCGCTAAACCTAACAAAGCTGGAATCTTGCTGGAATCTTGATGCACCGATGGGTTGGAGACGATGCCGGGGGCTAGGTACGGACGATCGCTCGATTACCCGGTAGCAGCGGTTCTGTCGGCAAACTGAACTGACGCCGTAACCAGCGCTGCTGTAGTTGCGCGAGTTCGCCGCTGGCCTGCACCTGCACTAAAAACTGATTCAGATAATCCAGCAGGGACTGGTTGCCTTTTTTAACCGCCCAGGCTGCGTAGGACTGCGGCGTGACGGGGTCTCCCAGGGCAAAAATCCCCGGCTTGTCGCTGACGAGAATGGCCAGAGACACGACGTTGTTGATCACGGCGTCGATCTGCCCCTGCTCTAAATCTCGATAGGCGTTATCAAAACTGCCGTAGTAGAGCACCGGCCCCAAAGTGCCCCCCCGCAGCGACAACTCGGTTGCTAAATCAGTTAGGGCGGATGCTGACGCGCCCCCCTGCTGCACCCCCAGGGTTTTGCCGGAGAGGTCGGCTACTTGGTTAATGGTGTCATCCCGCTGGCGCTTGAGATAAACCATGGTGGTTTCGGCAATGGGGCGGGTAAAGTCCAAGAACTCTGCCCGCTCATCGGTAATGCTGACTGCTGCGATCGCAACGTCAAACCGTCCATCCCGTACCCCCGGCAAAATTGGCTGCCAGGGCAGGATGTCTTGTTGAATTTCAAACGGCGACTGCTGACGTAGGGTGGTGAGCAAGTCGTGGTCAAAGCCCACGGGCTGACCGTTCACCAAGAACTCGAACGGCGGGTAGTAGTCTTCTGTCGCTACCCGCAGATGGCCCTGGGCCTGAACTGATCGCCGGAGGTCAGAGCTGACGATGAGCTGTGAGCCGCCTAGATCTGAGCCGCCAGTGGCCCGATCGCCAGAACGCAAACAGCCGTGAATAACAGGCGCTAAGCCGATCCCTAACCCTAGCTTCAACAGCGAGCGTCTGTGAATTCCCATCTTTTAGTACAGTCCAGAATGACCTAAAACTTTGACTCCCCGGTGGACTGCAAGGCTACTGTCCGCAACGATCGCAGCCCCGAAGCAATGCCCCTCGTTTCAGCATTCCCCCAGAGTATAAATTCCTAACAATGGTCTAATTACTGTCTAATTGCTGCTCTACATTTCTGCCTGGTTATTCCCCCGGTTATTGCCCCCGGTTATTCCTCCGAAGACCTTAATGGGGGAACTTAACCCAGGGAATTTAGCGGCGATGAACTAAAGTTGCCGCAGACTGGTCGGTGGGCAGCAAGAAAATTTCGCTGATGTTGACATGGGGGGGACGGGTGGCGGCATAAATTACCGCATCGGCAATATCGTCGGCGGTTAAAGGGGTCATGCCTTGGTAAACGCTGGCTGCCCGATCGTTGTCTCCGTGGAAGCGCACTTGGCTGAATTCAGTTTCAACCAGGCCAGGCTCAATGTTGGTCACCCGTAGGGGGGTGCCGAGCAGGTCAATTTTTAGTCCTTCTGAAAGGGCTTTCACCGCTGCTTTGGTAGCGCAGTAAACGCTGCCACCGGCATAAGTTTGGCGACCGGCGACTGACCCAATGTTGATGACGTGGCCCTGCTGGCGTTTGACCATACCGGGCACCACGGCGCGGGTGACGTACAGCAGACCTTTGACGTTGGTGTCGATCATTTCTTCCCAGTCTTGGATGTCGGCCTCCTGCTGTTTGTCGAGGCCGCGACTGAGGCCAGCATTATTGACCAGCACGTCAATGGTTTGCCATTCTGGGGGCAGGGCGTCAATGGCTTGGCTGACGGCGGTGCGATCGCAGACATCCAGCCCTAAACAATGGACCTTCCCGGCCCCGGCCTGCTGTAGTTGGGGCGTAAGCTCCTGTAACCGCTGCTGCCGCCGGGCGGCCAAGATCAGGTTGGCCCCGGCCTGGGCAAACTGCTGGGCGCAGGCTAAGCCAATGCCGCTGCTGGCTCCGGTGATTAAAACAGTGCGATTCAAAAGGCGATCGGCGGGCATCTGGAAAGTACCTCAAGCAAAGAGCAGAGAAAAAGAGCAGAGAAAATATTAAGCCAAGGATGGAAAACCCGAGGCTACCCCTAGAGTAAAGGGCGGAGCTGATCCTGCTCCTTTTACTTTGGCCCGAATTTGGCCCGAATTTGGCCCGGGTTTGGCCTGACTTTGATTGGATTCTGGTCTGATTCTGGCCTAACTTTAGTCAGCTTTTCTTAAGCCTCGACCTAAATCACTGGCAGACTCAAACCGGAATTGCTAAGACAGGAGTGAACGCTTAATCTACGGGGCTGCACCGAGTCTTTGCGATCGCATGAGCAATAGAAAAATATGACCCCTAACCCACAGGATCATCGCGTTCCTTCTCGGTTCCCATCATCCAGCAACCTTCGCGGAACAGATCCGGGGGCTTCATCTCCTAGCCTGGATGACTACGAGGTTTTAGAAGAGATTCACCGCAGTGCTAAAACCGTGGTTTGTCGGGGGGTGCGGCGGTGCGATCGCACCCCGGTAATGCTGAAATTTCTCACTCAGCCCTATCCCAGCTTTGCCGACAACCTGCGCTTTCGTCACCAGTACACCATCGCCCAAGTCCTCAGCGGTCAACGAACCCTCGTGGTCTATGACCTGATTGCCTACGGCAATGGCTATGCCTTGATCACCGAAGACTTTGGCGCGATCTCCCTCAAGCAATACTGCCAGCAGCAAGGCGGGGAACCCTTGCCCTTGGCCCAGTTTTTCCCGATTGTGCTGGATCTGGCCCTGGCCCTAGATGAACTGCACCATCATCAGATCATTCATCAGGACATTAAGCCCGCCAATATCTTGATTCACCCGCTGACCCAGCGCGTGAAACTAGCCGACTTTAGTCTGTCCTCCCGGCTGCCCCAAGGGCTGGCCAGCCCCCAACGTCCGGCGGGCTTGACGGGCACCCTGCCCTATCTATCCCCGGAACAAACCGGGCGGATGAATCGGCCCATCGACTACCGCAGCGACTTTTATGCCCTGGGGGTCACCTGCTTTGAACTGTTGACGGGACGACTGCCCTTCACGGCAACAGAACCCCTAGCCCTGATCCATGCCCACTTAGCGGTGCCGCCCCCGCGAATTGACCGTTTTAACCCCACCGTGCCGCCGCTGCTGGCGGCGATTGTGGCAAAGCTGCTGGCTAAAAATGCCGAGGATCGCTACCAGACCGCCCTAGGGTTGGCCCATGACCTGAAGGTTTGCTGGCAGCAGGTGCAAGCATCGGGAACGAACAAGGCGGGGACGGCTGGCGCGGCGATCGCGGCTTTTGAGCTAGGGCAGCAGGATCGAGGGCAGCGCTTCTTGATTCCCGATCGCCTCTATGGCCGAGATCAGGAGGTGGCAGCGGTGCTGGCGGCCTTTGACCGGGCAGCGGAAGGATCGCTGGAGCTGTTGCTGGTGGCGGGATTTTCTGGGATTGGCAAGACTGCCGCCATTAAGGAAGTCCACAAACCCATTGCCCGCCAGCAGGGCTATTTCATCAGCGGTAAGTTTGACCAGATGCAGCGGGATGTGCCCTTTTTTGCCTTTCTCCAGGCGTTTAGCACTTTGCTGCGACAGATTTTGACCGAAGCCGATCAGCAGGTGGCGGTTTGGCGCACCCAAACTCAGCAGGCCCTGGGGGATGGGGCGGGGCTGTTGGTGGCGGTTTTGCCGGAACTGGCCCAGGTGATCGGCGAGTCCCCTGGGCCGCCGCCCCTCAGCGGTAGTGCAGCCCAGCGTCGCTATCACCAGCTGTTTCAGCAGTTGGTGGGCGTGTTTGCCACTGCCGAGCATCCCCTGGTGATGTTCCTAGACGATTTGCAGTGGGCGGATGCGGCCTCGCTGGATTTGATGAAGGCGTTGGTGAGTTGCGATCGCAGCCATTTGCTCATCATCGGCGCTTATCGCGACAACGAGGTTGGCCCCACCCATCCCCTGGCCCTGATGCTGGCCGATTTACCCCAAACCGTATCTCGGCAAACCCTGACCCTGGCTCCCCTCAGTCGAGAACACCTGGATCAATGGGTGGCCGATACCCTTCACCGTCCTGCGCCTGAGCTAGCCCCGCTGACCCACTGGATCTGGCACAAAACCCAGGGCAACCCGTTTTTCACCCGGCAATTTCTTCAGCAGCTATATGAAGCCGATGCGATCGCATTCAACCCCGACCTAGGCCGCTGGGACTACAATCCCGACCGAGTAGAACAGCTTGCCGCCCCAGAAGACGTCGTGGCCTTCATGCGCCAGCGCCTAGGTCACCTGCCTGACTCCACCCAGCAAGTCCTACAGCGGGCGGCCTGCCTAGGCAACCAGTTTGACCTCGCCACCCTGGCCCTAGCCTGCGACCAGCCCGCCGCCCTGACCCTAAGCCACCTCGGCCCAGCCCTCACCACCGGCCTAGCCATTGCCCTAGACAGCCAGTACCAAACCCTCGCCGCCGAAGCTGCCGTGGGCGATTTAGCCCCAGAGCTAGCCGATGACCTCAGCACCGTTAGCGACAGTTTGGCCTATCGCTTTCTCCATGACCGAGTTCAGCAAGCGGCCTACAGCCTAATTGCCCCGGCAGATCAGCCCAAAATTCACTTTCACATCGGTCAGGTGCTGCTGCGCCAGATTGCCCAGGTGCCAGCCTCCCAACGGGAAGCCCATCTGTTTGACGTGCTCAACCAGCTCAACGCCGGGAGAACCCTCGCCACCGACCCCGCCCAAGCCCTAGAAATCGCCCAGCTCAATTTGCTGGCAGGCCGTAAAGCCAAACAGTCCACCGCTTACCACGCCGCCTGGAGCTATATTCAGGCCGGGCTTGACCTTCTGCCCGTGGACACCTGGCAGGTTCAGCCCCAGATCACCCTGAGCCTAGCTACCGAAGCCGTCTCCCTCACCTACCTGCTGGGGGACTACCGCACCATGCAGCAGTGGGCTGACCAAGCCCTAGACCAAACCTCAGTCCTGCTCGATCAAATCCCCGTCTACGACGTGCTAATTCAGGCATTCGTGGCCCGGAACCGCTTGCCGGAAGCCTTAGCCCTGGGCCTAGACGTCCTCAATCAGCTCGGGCTTTCTCTACCGCCTAGCTTCACCCCAGCCTTGGTGGGTGAACTGTTGGCCCAAGTCAGCCAAGCGAGAGCTGACCGATCTCCCCAAGATCTGCTCGATTTGCCAATCTCCAGGGATCCCGCCCAGGCGGCCACGCTGCAAATTGGCCTGAGTATTGCCGCTTCTGCCTACGTCAGCAACCCCCTGCTCTACACCGGGCTGATGCTGAAGCTGACCCAGGTCTCGATGACTGAAGGCAATGGGCCAGAATCAACCTACGTCTATGCCGCCTACGGCCTAATTTTAATTGGGCTGGTTGGCGACATTGACAGTGGCTATGCCTTTGGTCAACTGGCGATTGACTTGCTGCATAAACTTGATGCTCGGGCCTTTACCGCCAAAACCCACCTGTTAATGGATGGGTTTATCCGCCACTGGCGCGAGCCCTTAGTCAACACCCTATCTGGGCTCAAGGCGGGCTATCTAGCTGGCGCTAACAGCGGTGATCCAGAGTTCAGCGCCTACAGTGCTTACCTTTATGCGTCTCATCGATACTATGCCGGTCATACCCTGGCCGAGGTGGATCAAGACTTAGCCAACTACAGCCAAGGTATTCGCCAGTTGAACCAGCAGGCCGCCCTAGCCTGGGGCAGTGTCTGTTATCAGGCCGTCAAAAACCTGCTGGGCCAAGCCAACGGAGATCCGACCCATTTGCGAGGGGAGTTTTGCCAGGAAGATCGCTATCTCCAAGCCTTCCAAACCCCGATAGATCAGCCGAATAGCGGCCCGTGCTTTCTGTATTTCCATCGGCTGATTCTCTGCTGCCTATTTGGTCGGATGGCAGCGGCGCGGGAACTGGTGGCCCTCGCTCAGCCCCATTTGGTGTATGTTGTGGGGTTACAGGTATTTCCCTTGTTCCACTTTTATGGCGCGTTGGCCCTACTCCGGGACAGCCAGCCTGAGGACGACAATTGGCAACTGGCCACCACCTATCTAGATCAGCTAACCCACTGGGCAGTCAAGGCTCCCGAGAACTACGCCCATCGCCGGGATTTGGTCATGGCAGAACGCTGCCGGATCTGGGGCGATCGGGCGGCGGCGTTGGAACATTACGATCATGCGATCGCAGCGGCTGAGGCAGCGGGCTATCAACAGGATGCCGCCCTAGCCAATGAACTGGCCGCGCAGTTTTATTTTGACTGG
>PXDR01000573.1 GCA_003566335.1 Cyanobacteria bacterium T3Sed10_344R1 | reverse complement strand
CGGTAGAGGTGCGATTTGCTAACCGTCGCACGGTTGTGAATGCCCTAGTAGTACCTGCTGAGACAGATGTGCTGCTAGGGGCAATTCCAATGCAGGGGATGGATGTTTGGATAGATCCAAAGCGAGAGCAGCTGGTGGTGAACCCAAACAGCCCCGACACTGCGCGGATGTTGCTGAAATGAAGCAATGAAGTGGCAGGGAAGTGGCAGGTCAGGTCAGGAATACGCAGAGTTTAACGAGACGCAGGTTGAATTGAGGAGATCATGATTAATCCAGGCAGTGAGGTGATTTTGTCGGTTGAGGATTTGCGGGCCGAAGTAGACGGCATCGAAATTCTTAAGGGCATCAACCTAGAGGTAAAGGCGGGAGAAATCCACGCCATCATGGGTCTGAATGGGTCTGGCAAAAGCACCCTGTCTAAAGTGTTGGCGGGCCATCCTGACTACACGGTGACTGGCGGCAAGGCGGTGTTTAAGGGCCAAGACCTGCTGGCGTTGGAACCCCATGAGCGGGCCACGGCTGGCGTCTTTTTGGCCTTTCAATATCCCCTGGAGATTCCGGGGGTGAGCAACCGCGATTTTTTGCGGGTGGCGTACAATGCCCAGCGCAAGGCCAAGGGCGAGGACGAAATCGACGTGTTCGATTTTGACGACTTGCTAGAAGAGCGGCTGGACGTGGTGAAGATGGACTTCAGCTTCCTCGATCGCAGCGTGAATGAAGGCTTTTCGGGCGGCGAGAAAAAGCGCAACGAGATTCTGCAAATGGCCTTGCTCAAGCCTGGCCTAGCAATCTTGGACGAAACGGATTCTGGCCTAGATATTGACGCCCTGAAAACCGTGGCGGCTGGGGTGAATCAGTTGGCTAGCCCCGACAACTGCATGGTGCTGATTACCCACTATCAGCGGCTGCTGGGCTACATCGTGCCGGACTTTGTCCATGTGATGGCTGATGGGCGGATTATCCGCACCGGTCAGAAGGAGCTGGCCGAGCAGCTTGAGGCCAAGGGCTATGACTGGGTGCTGGCTGAAGCAGCGGAGGTGAGTGCGTGAGTATGCAAGTCTCTAATGGTAGCGGTACCCAACTGAGTCGGCGGGATGCTTATTTGCGATCGCACCTCACCAACCTAACTCCCAGCCCCGATCCCCTGGGCTTAGACGACCTGCGGCACACTGCCCAGGCATTGGTGAAAGAGCAGACCTTCCCGTCTACCAAAGACGAAGAATGGCGGTTCACCGACCTGTCCGCCATGCTGGATTTGGACTTTCACCTCAGTCTGGATCAGCAGCCTGCCCTCAGCCCCCTAGATGTGGCGGATGTGGTGTTGCCCGAGGCGGCCCAAAGTCGAATCACCTTGGTCAATGGCCGCTATGTGGCTGGGTTGAGCGCCCTCGGGGATTTGCCCAAAGGGTTTATCATCGGCAGCTTGGCCAACTTGCTTCAAGACCCGCAGCTTCGCCCCCGGCTCAGCCAATATCTGGCCCAAAGTCAGGGCAGCAACGAAACCTTTGCCGCCCTGAATACCGCCGGATTCCAGGATGCTGCCGTCATCTGGATTCCTAAAGACGAGCGGATTGAATTCCCCATTCACCTGCTGAATTTGGCCCTACCGGGCTCTGCGCCAACCCTGGCCCTGCCCCGCTGCCTGGTGATTGCCGAGGCCCACAGCCAACTCACCTTAGTAGAAGAGTTTCGCGGCATCGGCCAAGGGGACTACTTCACCAACGCCGTGACGGAACTGTACTTAGCCGACGGTGCCCAAGTCCGCCATACCCGACTGCAAAGGGAAGGCCCAGCCACCTTCCACATTGGTCGCACCGCCGTGGCCCAGGCTCAAAATAGTGAGTATGCCGGGTGTGCGATCGCATTTGGAGCCCGCCTAGCCCGCCACAACTGGCACATCCACCAAAACGGCCCCCAAACCCAAACCCAAGTCCATGGCCTCGCCGTCGCCCAAGGTACCCAGGTGGCCGACCTGCATAGCAGCGTCCACTTTACCCAGCCCCACGGCAGCGCCGACCAACTGCACAAGTGCATCGTGGACGACCGCGCCCACAGCGTCTTTAACGGCAAGATCTTTGTGCCCCGTCAGGCTCAACAGACCAACGCCAACCAGCTCAACCGCAACCTACTGCTGTCCGACCGGGCCAAAGTAGATACCAAACCCCAGCTAGAGATCATTGCCGACAACGTCAAATGCGCCCACGGCGCAACCGTCAGCCAGCTCCAGCCGGACGAAATCTTCTACCTGCAAAGTCGCGGCATCGACCAAAGCCAAGCCCAGCGACTGCTGATCTACGGCTTTGCCATGGAAATTGTCGAGAAGATTCCAGTAGAGTCAGTCCGGCAGCGGTTGAGTGAGCGGTTGAAGCAGGTTTAAGGGCTGTTAGCTATTAGCTGTTGGCTATTAGCTATTAGCCGTTAGCTTGACAGCCGTGCTGAGAAAATCCTGGTTATCTAGATAGACTGAGCGCAGCTATGTCCGACCAGCGTTACCGCCAGTAAAGCCACGCCCACCAAAGCTTTATAGACTTCGCCAAACCATGTCCGAAGGGCTTTACTCTAAAGCCAACAGCCAATAGCCAATAGCCAATAGCCCAACCACCATGACCGTCGCCCAAGCCCGCACCCTCGCCACCCGCACCCGCGCTGACTTTCCGATCCTGCATCAGCAGGTGAACGGCAAGCCTTTGGTCTATTTCGACAATGCTGCGACGTCTCAAAAGCCGACGGCGGTGCTGGAGGCGCTGCGACATTACTACGAACACGACAATGCCAACGTTCACCGGGGCATCCATGCCCTGAGTGCGCGGGCGACGGATGCCTATGAAGGGGCGCGGGATAAACTGGCGACGTTTGTGAATGCCGCTAGCCGCAATGAGATTGTCTATACCCGCAACGCCAGTGAGGCGATTAACCTGGTGGCCTACACCTGGGGCATGGCGACTTTGCAGGCTGGGGATGAAATCATCCTGTCGGTGATGGAGCATCACAGCAATCTGGTGCCCTGGCAGTTTGTGGCCCAGCGCACGGGGGCGGTGCTGAAGTTTGTGGAACTCGGCCCCGATCAAGGCTTTGATTTAGAGCAATACCGCTCGCTGCTCAACGACAAGACCAAGCTGGTGGCGGTCAACCACGTCTCAAACACCCTGGGCTGTGTCAACCCAGTGGCCGAGATTATTGAGCTGGCCCATCACCATGGGGCCAAGGTGCTGCTGGATGCCTGCCAGAGTGTGCCCCATATGCCCATCGACGTGCAGGCGCTCAACTGCGATTGGCTGGTGGCGTCGGGCCATAAGATGTGCGCGCCCACTGGCATTGGCTTTCTCTACGGCAAGCAGGCGCTGCTGGAAGCAGCACCGCCGTTTTTGGGCGGTGGCGAGATGATCGCGGATGTCTTTCTCGATCATTCCACCTATGCCGAACTGCCCCATAAGTTTGAGGCGGGTACCCCGGCGATCGCAGAAGCCATTGCCCTGGGGGCAGCGGTAGATTACTTGAGTGATTTGGGTATGGATGCGATCGCATCCTATGAACATGAGCTCACCGCCTATCTCTACCAAAGCCTGAGCCAACTGCCCCAGGTCAAGCTCTACGGGCCACCACCCGCCGCAGACGGCAGCGGTCGCGCCGCCCTCGCCACCTTCACCGTCGAGAACCTGCACGCCCAGGATCTCTCCACCTTTATTGACCAGTCCGGCGTCGCAATTCGCTCCGGGCACCACTGCACCCAGCCCCTTCACCGCATCTTGGGCGTGTCCTCAACCGCTCGGGCCAGCCTGTACTTCTACAACACCCAAGCCGAGATCGACACCTTCGTCGCCGCGCTAAAGGACACCATTGAGTTCTTCGGCAATATCTTTGACGAATAGGCAACGGCTTGGGGATAGGTTGAGGAAATTCGAGAAGCTCTTGGGAGATCTTGGCCGTTTAGGCAAAAAAGCTCAGGAAGCTCTTTAGGCACGAGACCCAGAAAAAACTCAGCATCAAAATCAAAAAAGGGGCGGGCGATTTAATCGCCCGCCCCTAATCCTTTAGCTCAGATCCTTTAGTTCAGAGCTAACTCAGCCCGACCTAGCGGAAAGGCGGTGAGTAGAGTAGCCCACCTTCAGTCCAGAGAGCATTCTGACCGCGATCTAGGTTGAACTCAGAGTCAGCCCCCAAGTTGCGCTCAAAGATTTCGCCGTAGTTGCCCACCTGGCTAATCACCTGGTACATGAAGTCATTGGGTAAGCCCATGTCTTGGCCCAGGGTGCCTTCTTCGCCCAAGAAGCGCAGAATGTTGGGATCTTCGCTCTCTAGGAACTCATCCACATTCTCGGAAGTGATGCCAAACTCCTCAGCTTGAATCAAGCCAAAGGTGACCCACTTCACCACATCAAACCAAGCCGAGTCATTGTTGACCGTCGCGGGGCCGAGGGGCTCCTTCGACATGGTGACTTCTAGCAAGATGTGGTCGTCGGGGTTGCCCAGGGTGCTGCGACGGGCGATCAGCTGGGACTTGTCAGATGTCATGCCCTCGCACCGACCCTCGTCATAGGCGGCGTAAGCTGCATCAGCGTCTTGGAACACCACCGGCTCGAAGTCGATGCCCCGCTCCCGCATGTTGTCCGTCAGGTTTAGCTCCGTGGTGGTACCTGTTTCCACACAGACCGCCAACCCTTCCATGTCTTCCAGTTCAGCGATGCCGCTATCTGCGCGCACCATCATCCCTTGACCGTCGTAGAAGGTGGTGGGGCCAAATTCTAGACCCACCTCAGTATCTCGGCTCAGAGTCCAGGTGGTGTTGCGGAACAACACATCTACCTCACCCCCAGACAGGGCCGTGAATCGCTCGGTCGAGTCTAGCCGCCGGAACTCAACGGCATTGGCATCACCAAATAGAGCGGCTGCCACAGCGCGGCAACCATCTACGTCTAGGCCCGAGAACTCACCGTCTTCATCAACAAAGCTAAAGCCAGGGATACCACCATCCACGCCACACAGCAGCTCTTCGCGACCGGTGACCGTTTGCAGCACACTGCTGCCACTGCCACCGCCACCACCGCCATTGGTGGCGACCTCGCCTCCGCAGGCTGCTGCCAATGAACCAATAGCCAAAACTGATGCCAGCTTCAGGCTCCAACCACGCAGATTACGCATAACGTCACACCTCACTCACTTGTTCTAATAGATGCTTGGTCAGAAGCGCGCTCCAGGGAAAGCCACCCAACTCAACGCTTTAGGGCAGCCTTAATCCAGGCGATAGCTGTCAAGCTTACAGTGCTTAACATCTATCGGTTTACGCTTTCTGTTTGCATCAAAGATCACATTTTACGCAGGTATGGTGACTTAGCAAGTCTCTGCGCAAAATGATACAAAGTGTGGTCAGGCGGCAAATCAGGCGGGATTTCGCCTTGAATCGCTGTAAATCAGCTTTCTGACTTGACCCGATGGCAAGTAAAGTTTACGTCCCCTGAACGGAATCGAAGGGCACAGCTAGGACGTTTGTCAGAGCTTTAGCGATGGGTCGCCAGGTCGCGGATTAGGGGCACCCTAGCGTAGATATATTGGCTAAGACAATCGACCTCAGCCGGATCTAGAGATTGATCGTCACTGAGTTGGTCAGTTAACCAGCCCACGAGGCTGCTGTCATCGTAGCTAAGCAAAGCTTGACTCTGAGACGCTTCGACTAACGCCCAAAGATGACGGAGCAAATGTGGATTCATGAAGCACCATTTTTTTAGGCTTTCTTTAGATTTAGCGCAGATTCGACTTTCCTTCTATTAAGAAAAATTGATCTGCCCAGCCAGTTTTGCCAAAATCTCGGCGATGGACTTTAATTAACAGGCTATTGGCAGGCTCCTGAATGGCCTGATATTAAACGGATTAGAGAGACCTTAGAGATATCACGCCTGCTGTGTGCCAGAGCGATTTTTCTCTCAGTTTTTTATATTGTTTTTTTAGCTGTAGTGTTCACTGTAGATCGATGGCCGCCGATCGACATCCGCTAAATGTCGTCCACTGCGCGCTCACATTCGGGGTTCTCTGCACCTAGGCGCGAGGGCTGCGATCGGGGGAAGGGGCGTTTGAGCAGGATACTGGGGCTAGGCTAGTGCTTGGGCGGATGCTTGGACTGATGCGCCAAGCTGAAAGCTGATTTTATTGAGTATTTGGATGACTGCGCCATGACTGAGGTTTCTGAGGTCTCGATGCCAGGGCTAGAGATAGCGATCAATCCCAAGGTTGTTCAGGGATTTCGCGCCCTCAGCGATCCACTGCGGCTAGAGATTTTGCAGCACTTACGGCAGCAGGAGCTGTGTGTTTGCGATCTATGCGATCGCATTCAAGTCAGCCAGTCCAAGCTGTCTTTTCACCTCAAGACCCTGAAGGACGCGGAACTGGTCAAGTCCCGCCAGCAGGGCCGCTGGATTTACTACCGCCTCTGCCTATCGCAACTGGCGGTGATGGAGGAGTACCTGGCTGAGATTCGGCAGTTTAGTCCGAGGCTGCCGAGTCGGCGGTGTGGGGAGTAGGGCTATTGGCTATTGGCTCTTAGCTATTGGCTGTTGGCTGTACAGCCCTTCGGGCATGGTTCGCTAAGGCTGTTGGCTTTAGAGCCGGGCTGATTGGGGGTTCTGGCTTTGGCTAAGGGGGTGGGCGGGCAAGTTTTTCTCTAAACCATCAATAAAACTTGATGCAATGTCGCCTGGAAGACATGCATCCATCAACAAAACTTGATTCAATAGCATCAAGCAAACTTGATGTGACCCGTTTAGGTCGCGTTGGGCTGGGGGCTATTGAGTTAGGCAAGGATGGTCGGTATGGTTCGCGTTGGCATCAATGGGTTTGGTCGCATCGGACGGCTAGCACTGCGGGCCGCCTGGGGCTGGCCTGACCTCACGTTCACCCACATCAACGAAGTGAAAGGGGGCAGCACCACCGCCGCTCACCTGCTGAAATTCGACTCGGTTCACGGTCGCTGGCAGCCTGAGGTCGAAGCCCCAGGCCCAGACCGCATCACCATTGACGGCAAGCCCCTCAGCTTCAGCGAACATAAAACGCCGGGAGAGGTGCCCTGGGACGAATTGGGCGTCGATTTGGTGCTGGAATGTTCCGGCAAGTTTCGCACCCCAGAGCTGCTTGATCCCTACTTCAAGCGGGGCGTAGAGCGGGTGATTGTAGCTGCACCGGTGAAGCAAAACGCTCTCAACGTGGTGATGGGGGTGAATGACCATCTCTACGACCCCGCCCAACATCGCCTGCTGACGGCGGCGTCCTGCACCACCAACTGCCTGGCTCCTGTGGTCAAGGTGATTCACGAATCCTTGGGCATCACCCACGGCGTAATCACCACGATTCACGACAACACCAATACCCAAACCATCGTGGACGCGCCCCACAAGGATCTGCGTCGGGCGCGGGCCACCACCCTTTCCCTGATTCCCACCACCACCGGATCTGCCACCGCCATCACCCTGATTTACCCCGAGCTAACGGGCAAACTCAACGGCCTGGCGGTGCGGGTGCCTTTGCTCAACGCCTCCTTAACCGACTGCGTGTTTGAAGTCAGCCGCCCCACCACAGTGGACGAGGTAAACCACCTGCTCAAAACCGCTGCCGAAGGCGATCTGCAAGGAATTTTGGGCTACGAAGAACGGCCCCTAGTCTCCATCGACTACAAAGACGACCCTCGCTCCTCCATCATCGACGCCCTGTCCACCCTGGTTATCGACGGCACCCAGGTGAAAATCCTGGCCTGGTACGACAACGAATGGGGCTATGCGAATCGGATGGTGGAGTTGGCGCGGAAGGTAGCGCGGGGGTAGGGGCTGTTGGCTAATAGCTATTAGCTATTGGCTAT
>PXDR01000391.1 GCA_003566335.1 Cyanobacteria bacterium T3Sed10_344R1 | reverse complement strand
CCCTTGTGGATCATCACCAGCCGCCGCAGTTCAATGCTGCGATGGGGGCTGGTGAGGCCCGCCAGCAAAATAAAGCCCGCGATTTCAGCCCGGGCTTCAACCACCCACAGGGCTTCGTCTGGGTTAGTCAGCGCCGCTTGGTAGCGCTCGTCAGACCAGGGGGTAATGAACGGCGCATTCTCTGGATGCCCAGCCGCCTGGCAAATGATGGCTAAATCTGCCGCCGTCGCCAGGCGAAAACTGAGAGATGGCGCACGAGATTGACTAGATGAATTAGACAAGGGGCTTGATTAGGCAAAACGGAACAGGCAAGACGGATTAGATACAACGGGGTCGGGTCAGGCTGGGGCACACCGAAGTTAATTTGCGTACCGACCCCAAATACCGATCCCGATTTCGCCGCAACTGGGCCAACGGACTGAGGTTGCGACCTCCGGGCAGGATGCACTTTTCAGTGGAATACACTTAGACAATGTTAGACTTTGCCAAACTTTCTACTGAACTTTGACCTGATGGGCACCAGGAAGACGTGAAGCTTGTGAAACGATCGAACTCCGTCATGCCCAAAATCGTCACTGTTCACGCCTGTCGCCATGGGTTAGGGGCGTCTAACCTCACTGCTAATTTAGCGGTGATGCTAGCCGCTCAAAAAACTCGGGTCGGCGTCTTAGATCCAGACTATCCGGTTTCAGGACTCTCTACCTTGTTTGGCTGTGAGGCCCCCCTGCCCGCTGCTGTCAGCACGCTATGGTTTGACGTTCTGGGAGAAGCTAGGCTTCAGGGTCTCTCAGACGGTCAGCCGGAAGACTGGCAGCGACCAAACCAGCGCCGCAGCGGCATTGGCCTGACCCGTTGTCCCCAAGGCCCCCTGGCATTTGCTAGGCAGATTAAACAGCGGTGGGCTCCAGACAGCCTGACCGAGAGTTTTCACGTCTTAGCTCAGCAGCAGCAGTTCAGCACGGTGCTAATTGATAGCCGCCCGGTGATGACGGAGGATAGTCTATTCACCCTGGCACTATCTGATGTTGTGTTGCTGGTCATGGGACTAGAGACCTACGACTTTCAGCGAGTGGCAGTGCTGCTCGACGTGACGCAACAATTAGGGGTGCCCCAAGTGCTGTTGGTGCCCAGCTTAGTTCTCCCCCAGACGGATCCTGATGCCCTGCGTCATCAGCTGATGACCGCCTATGGCCACGCGGTGGCCGGATTGCTGCCATTTTGCGAAGAATTAGTCGGTCTGGCTAGTCAAGATGTGTTCTGCCTGCGCTATCCCCACCATCCCCTGACTCAAGTGGTTCGCCAAATTATGCAATGCTTGGCTAATCCGCCCCAAGTGCCCCAGACGTTTCTCAATCAGGCGCGACCCCAAGCCTTGACTGGCGCTCACATTCGGGAGCGCACCTTGTTTGGCTTACTGGATCTGCCCACGCGGCAGCGGCAGATTGTGAGTTTTCTACTGCGCCAAGGCAAGGTGCCGGGTCAAGAAATTGCCCAATATCTCGGCTTACCGTTGGTAGAGATTGAAGCCGACCTAGACCAGTTGGTGGCCCAAGGATGGCTGATCTGCCAGGGTAACCCAGCGCCCACGTATCAACCACGGCTGTCGCCACCGTCATCCCCATCAACCGCGAAACGAGACGGTCTCCACTGGGGAAAACTAGCGGACTGGGAGAAGCCGGATGACTAAAAGTCGGTTGACCAGAGGGCTAGAGTGGTTCAGGTAGCCCAAACATAATTTTTCTTGTCGTTTTTGCCCGTGATTGGGTTCCACAGCTCCCAGGTGACTTATGGCTAAAATCATTTCCGTCCACTCTTTTCGCGGTGGCACTGGCAAGTCCAACAGCACGGCGAATTTAGCGTCAATTGTGGCCAGTCGCGGCTATCGAGTGGGCATTGTGGATACAGACATTCAGTCCCCTGGCATTCACGTGTTGTTTGGGTTCGACGAAGAACGGATGGAGCGTTCCCTGAATGACTATCTTTGGGGCCGTTGTCCGGTGGAGGATGCCGCTTATGATGTCACCTCTGCCCTCCAGGGCATTGGCCGCGATCGCAGCCAGATTTTTTTAATCCCGGCCAGCTTGAGGGCTGGGGAAATTGCCCGAGTGCTGCGGGAGGGCTACGATGTGGGGCTGCTCAATGACGGGTTTCAGGAGTTAATTCGCACCTTAGACCTGGACTATCTGTTTATTGACACCCATCCGGGCCTGAACGAAGAAACCCTGCTGTCCATTACGATTTCCGACGTGCTGCTGCTGATTTTGCGGCCCGACCGCCAGGACTTTCAGGGAACGGCAGTGACGGTGGACATTGCCCGCAAGCTAGAAGTGCCGAAAATGCTGTTGCTGGTGAATAAAGTGCTGACCTCCTACGACTTTGATGCGCTCAAGCAAGAGGTCGAAGCTACCTATGGCGCACCGGTCGCCGGGGTACTGCCCCTGTCAGAAGAGATGATCCAGATGGCCAGCAGCGATCTCTTTTGCCTCCGTTTTCCTGACCATCCCTTTAGTCAAGTGGTGGCATCCGTTGCCACGCTGTTGATTTCCTAGTTGATTCTCTAGAGCCTGTGCCTAAGTTTGGGGCATTGGGTTCAGGGCATAGATCGGCTGGGGGCGAGATTTGCCCTTGAGGGCGATGGAGCCTAAGGATTGACAGTGATACTGGGGCTGCCCTTTGAGGGCAGTGGCGGTGGCATCGTCGATCAGGATTTGGTTTTCCGTCGCTCGGCTCATCAGCCGTGCGGCTGTATTGACTGTATCGCCTAGGACGTTGAATTCCCGGCGACCTCGGGGTTCGCCAATTTCAGCCGCGAATAGAGGGCCATAGGTCAGGCCAGTCCGACAGGTGAGGCGAATTGGCTGGCCTTGGACGGTGGGCGGCGGCAGGCTGGCAATACAGTCCCGAATCGCCAAGAGGGCGGCAGCTGCTCGACGGGGATCACTGGGGTCAGGATTGAGGACGCCAAAGTGAATCAAAATTTCGGAGCCGACGGAGTGATAGGTGACTTTCTGCAAGATGCCGTCATGCAGCTCAACTGCGCCGTTAATTAGGGCAAAGGCATGGGAAAAACAGGTGACGATCGCATCGGTTTCTTCCGGCTGGGCGTCATCGACGGCTTCGGGTAGGCCCATCAGGTTGACGAAAGCGACTGCCGCCACCGGAAATGACGGCGGAATCCGGCGGGCTGCAGCGGTGTTGACCAGCAGTTGCAGCACGGCTCGGGGCAGATAGCTGGCTAGGGGTTCAATGCTGTGAATGCTAGTTTGGATTTCGCTCAAAAGACCGGACACGCTGCGGTCAAACAGCATGGGGCTAGCCGCCCGCCGTCGGGTCAAGGTGATGTCGTACTCCCCTAGGCTCTCTGGGCTGAGGTCGTCAATGATCAGCCAATTGTCGGCCTGGTTGGGCGCGAGCCGAAAACGATTTGGGCCAGACAAGATGCGATCGCACCCCGTTTGACTCAAACAAACCTGCCCGACTTTTCCGGCTCCTTCGGTTTGCTTGGCCCGCTGCACAGCACGGCCCATCAACACATGGCCCATGCGCATCGGCGAGCCAATATCTGCCGCCACAAACCGCCCAGCATGAATGCCCACCCGCATTTTCAGCGCTCGGGAACCTTGAGGCGTTGCGATCGCAGTGAACTGTTCCATCGCCCGCTGCATCCGCAGCCCCGCATAAACCGCCTGAGCCACCTCCGCGTCTTTATCCCCATGGGAGTGCCGCTCTTGGTGAAACTGCACCAACAGCGCATCCCCCGTAAACTCCAGCAGATTGCCCCCAGACTTGCTGATGATTTCAATCATCTGGGCAAAGTAGTCATTAATCAGCGTCAGCAGCGCTTCTGCCCCGGCCCGACCCTCTGCCGCCTTCGCTTCAAACAGCGGCGTAAACCCCGCCAAATCAGTAAACATCAGGCTGCCCTGCTGCCAGCCGTAGCGCACCTGATGCAATTGGGGAAGCTGGTGAGACACCTCTCGGGGCACATAGTCCACCAAAATATGCTGTAGTGTCCGCAAATGCTCAAACACCCGCATCAACATATCCGCCGACGGATCAATCCAGACCCGAGCATAAAGATCCGCTGGCAGCAACGCCCGCAGCTGCCGCTCAATCTCAATTAACTTTGGTGACGATACCCCAGCCACAGTTAAGTCCTTAAAGTTCAGTCTTGAAGACCGATCTTGACGATCGGTCTTGGGTCAGTTCTTGAGTTCAGTCTTGCGATCGAAACAATCTACCGCCTCTACCATCGGCAAATCCTGGGATCACTGATAACCCGACGGTTTCTCCCCTTTCCGAGGCTAACAGAGTTTACATCTCTCCCTTTCCTCTATCCGGTCAGATATCCGGCCAGATCCCCAGTTTGTCAGGCACCTGGATAACCCATAAGTTTCAGGACTTTCTCATCTTCCCCCTTGGCAAGCTCGTTAGTCTAAAGCAAATATTCTCCGTTCCCTCTTGTTCCCTTTTCTCTCATCCCTGTCTCCTACCCCCTCTCTCCCCTGCCTATGTACCGTCTTGACCGCCTGCATCTAGAAGTCACCAACGTTTGCAACTTCAAGTGCGAGTTTTGCCCTGACGCCATCATGGAGCGCAAGCGAGGCCACATGGACTTGGGCCTACTCGAAAAAGCCTTAGACGACATTGCAGCCAATCGCATCGCCCGGATTGTCGCCTTTCACCTAATGGGCGAACCGCTGATTTATCCCCACATCTTTACCGCCATCGAAATGGCCCTAGAGCGGGGGATTCGCCTGCACCTCACCACCAACGGCAGCACCTTTGCCCTGCGCCCCGATCACATCCAAAAACTGATCGACTCCGGGGTGCCCAAAGTCACCATTTCCCTGCAAACCCCCGACCCAGACACCTTCACCATCCGTGGCGCACCGCCCATGCTCAAGCCCGATGCTTACTTTGACGGCATCCGCCAGTATGTTCAGGCCAACCTAGCCAACCCCGAGGCGAAAACCCGTGTCCACATTAAATTCCTAGACACCACCCCTCATCCATTCCTGGTGCCCCATAAGCAAATGACTGTGGTGGAAGGTAAAGCCCAAATGGCCGCAGAACTCCACCGCTGGGCCGACCAACTGCTAGAGGGCTATCCCCAGCGACCGAGCGATGACTGGATTGACCGCAAAATTCAGAGTCATAAGCCTGGCCGTTGGCAAGTGTTAGAACTTGATCCTCGGCTGGCCCTAGAGACCTTTCCTCTGGACAGTTGGGGCAATGTGGAATCCGAAGACGTCGTCCCTGCTAGCTTTGGCTACTGCAACGGCACCGCCCAACAAGCAGGCGTCCTCTATGACGGCACCGTTGTCCCCTGCTGCAAAGACTACGAAGGCCGCATTCCCCTAGGTAACCTCAACCGTCAATCCTTGAATGAAATTCTGGACGGCGGATCTGCTTGTGGGCTGCGGCAAGGCTTTGATCGCTTCCAGGTTAGTCACCCGGTTTGCCAGCGCTGCATGGGAGCCGACACCAAGCAAAAGGCCGTATTACGCCAGGCCAGTTCCGTAGCTTATTTCAAGGTATACAACCCGATTATGAAGCGACTCCAGCCAGGCTGGGGAGATGTTTAAGGCTGGGTTCACCTAGCTCACATCACTGAGGTGAACCCAGTCCACGACCTAGCTGACTGCTGAAGGCTGGCGACCATTAGCGTCAGCCTCCATCACGCCAAACACTTGGGCAAAGGTTTTCTCTACCTTGTAGCCAGAGTCAATTGACTCTAGCGGATCCTTGCGCAGGCGGTGACGCAAGCACAAGGCAATCACCCGGCGGATGTCATCCACGGTGACTTCCGTGCGGCCTTCATAAGCCGCAAGCGCCTTCGCGGCCCGATTGGTGACGATGTCCCCCCGCAGACCATCAACGTCTAGCTCAGAACAGACTTGGGAGATTTTGACCCGATGCTCGTGATCTAGGGTGACCTGCTTCAGCAGATTTTGGGCGGTCACTAGCCGATCCTGGAGTTCCGTTTGTTGAGGTGCGTACTGGTCTAGGAACGCTTGGGGATCTTGGTCAAAGGCTGAGCGCTGTTCCACAATTTGCACCCGCAGTTCAGGATCCCGCACGGTGCGAATTTCAGCGTGCATCCCAAATCGATCCAGCAACTGAGGCCGCAGTTCGCCTTCCTCCGGGTTGCCTGAGCCGACCAACACAAACTGAGCCGGGTGGCGGATAGAAATCCCCTCGCGCTCTACAGTGTTCCAGCCAGACGCCGCCGAGTCGAGCAGCACGTCAACCAGGTGATCATCCAGCAGGTTGACCTCATCCACGTAAAGGATGCCCCGGTTCGCCTTAGCCAACAGCCCCGGCTCAAACGCTTTCACCCCTTCAGACAGGGCTTTTTCAATATCGATCGTGCCGCAGACCCGATCCTCGGTAGCCCCTAGGGGCAAGTCGATCATCGGCACCTTTTTCTGGGCAACGGGTAGATCGGTGGTGTTGCGTTCTGCCTGCACGTCAGGATCTTCTGGAGACCGGCTGAAGGGATCGTCTGCTACGACATCAATGGCGGGTAGCAAATCAGCCAGGGCGCGAATGGTAGTGGACTTACCGGTGCCCCGATCTCCCATGATCATGACCCCACCAACTTTGGGATCAATCACGTTGAGGAGGAGAGCCAGCTTCATATCGTCTTGGCCAATCACCGCAGTGAATGGAAAGACAGCGCGGCGGGGTTTGGCAGCGATCGCAGTAGAACTCACAGGCGTTGCTCAGGTGAAACCAACAAAATTCAATTGCTTAGACGACAGGCAGACGCCGTCTCAATCATCGTCACAGATGTTTAGCAATTGTTTCATTGTGCCATAGAGCGCGGTGGGTTCAGGCCAGAATCTTCAGTAGATGCCGAAGGTACTCAAGCCCCTCAACCAGCCCCAGGCACAGACCAAACCTCAGCGCCGAGATGACTTGAACAGTCAGGGAGACGGGGGCTTTGCCAAGTCCCCGAGATTTACACTGCGCAAACAAAATAAATCTGGCTGTATATTTATGGACGATACTTGGCTAAACCGCCAGGCATCCAGACTAGTTGTGTGTTTGTGATCGTGTTTTTTTAAGGAGTGAGTTGCGATGCATTGGAAACTACTGGCCATCCTGCTGTCTTTGGGCCTAGTCACCACAGTGACCGCCTGCGGCCCCACTGACGATGCCGGACTAGAAGAAGACCCCGCCCCCACCGAAGAGGTCGCCCCGGTTGAAGAAGATGAAGACACTGACACCATGGAAGAGGAGGAGGCTCCCGAAGACGCTGCCGAATAACCCGGTACGTTAGCCCCTAGGGGGTTACACCGAGACCGTTAATCAGGCCCACGAGCGCGAACGCTTCAACGACGCATGCCTCAAGGGCTAAACCTCAGGCTTGTTCGGCACCCCCGAACAAGCCTTTTTCATGGCTTTTCATGCCTGGGTGGCCAGAGACTGTAATTCAAGACCTCTAAAACCGGATTTCTCTAAAACCGGATTTAAAGTTGAAGCCGGATTGGGCAGGGGCAGGCCCGCAGTTGCTACATCAGGATGATGCTCGCCAGGCACTAGGGGCTCGAAGATCCGCCCTAGGAAGCAGCCCTCAAGGCTTAAGCCTCAACCCATCACAGATAATATTTGTCAACTGTAGAAATGTAACGTTTTCGCGGCCCCTCAGCCAGGATGTTAAGCTTATGCAAGTTGGTATTCGGTAGAGCAAGCTTGTTTCAATCTCATTTGCAGGCACATCTCCGATCAAAGCACCACACTCTGTCCACTATGGAGATGTTCCATGTCTGTTTACGTTGGTAATCTGTCCTACGACGTCACTCAAGAAGACCTTGCGCAAGTATTCGCTGAATACGGCAGCGT
>PXDR01000529.1 GCA_003566335.1 Cyanobacteria bacterium T3Sed10_344R1 | reverse complement strand
TGGTTTTCCTGTTGACGGCGGTGGGGATGGCGGGCCGTGCCGTGGCTGCCTTCTAGCACCAGTACATCGGGTCGCAGTCCCCGAAGTTCTTCTAGGGGTAGCCCTTCCACCAGGCGGGAGTTCGAGAGGAAAAAGTCCCCCGTGTAGAACAGGGTGTAGGGCCGATCGGGAGCGTAGTAGGTCAGCAGCATACAGGCTGCCCCCGGCAAATGTCCGGCAGGCCAAAGCTGCGCCGTTAATCCATCGGCAAACTCAATCGGCGTGCGCCAGGGCAGGGCATGGCAAAAGTCGGTGTCGGCGGCAGGCGCTCCCAGCCAGTTGAGGGGCAACAGCTGGGCTGTTACCTCGCTGCCATAGATCGGCGTCTGCGGCCAAGTTTGATGGAGGGCCATCAGCCCCCGAGCATGGTCGGGATGAGCGTGGCTACACAGCACCACCGCTGGCGGTTGGGTGGCCTGAAGCCGGTCGAGATCGCCTAAGCCACAGTCCAGCATGACCCGATGTGGCCCCATCTGCACCTGAAGGCAGACTCCTTCTTCGCCATAGCCGACCCCCCAGGGCAGGCAAGACAGTTCACTCACGGCACCTGCGGACGTAACGGACTCTGCAAGTATCCTCCCGCTGGGGAGGGGATTCGCCCTTTGTCGGGGCTGAATGGGCGGAGAGGCTTAGTGGGCCGATCCGTTGCCGTGGTAGTCGTCAGAATCGTAAAAGCCGTTGCGGGTGCCAAAGAACAAGCAGGCGACCGTAAACACAGCGGATAGCACCACTAAAATCGACTTAATATCCATGAAAAATTAACCTGTTCCTTAAAACCTGTTGCTTAGCCAGTCTCCTGGTCATCCTATCAACTCTATTTAGGCCCAGTGGGATTCCTTAAACCTTCTTACTTAAACCGCTGCCTTCAAACCGCTGTTTCCATCCCTGCCTTCACCGTCCTGCCTTAACCTTTGGCTTTCCCTATGACTGTGTCTTCGCCGCCGCCTCAGGATGCTCGGGTGATTGGCCCCGACTGGCTGGCCCGACCTGCAACTGAGGTGGCCCCTGATTTGATTGGCTGCTGGTTGATGCGATCGCACCCCGATCAGCCTGACCAACCGCCCCAACCCTGCCGCATTGTCGAAACCGAAGCTTACCGAGCTGGTGATCCGGCCTGCCACGCCTACCGTAAGCGCACGGCCCGCAATGCCGTGATGTTTGGCCCGCCGGGCTATAGCTACGTATATCTGATCTACGGCATTTACCACTGTCTCAACGTGGTGGTTGAGCCCGATGGTGAACCCGCCGCCGTCTTGATTCGCGCCCTAGAACCGGTGCCGCCGATTTCCCATGAACGGGATAAGCCGGAACGGGTGGCCGCTGGCCCCGGCAAGCTTTGCCGTGCCCTCGCCCTCGATCGCAGCCATAGTGGCCTGCTGTTGACCCCAGCTAGTGGCCTCTGGCTAGAACACCGCCGTCCCCAAGACCAAGCCCAGGTGTCACGGCCAGACGCATTGGTTCAAACCACCCGCATCGGCCTAACTCAGGGGGCAGACTTGCCGTGGCGCTGGTATCTTAACGATTCTGCTTCAGTGTCTAAACGCTAGGGATTACTCCCTAAAGGCTAGGGATTTCAGCACCTAGCCGCGACCCAGCATCAGGTTAATTACCGCTCGCACTGCCTCATAACCAAACACTAAAATCGCCGTGGTAGTCAGGGCTGCAAGGACACAGAGGGCCAAGCCGCCCAGGCTAATCACCCCATCATCATCCAGCAGACCAAATCCAGTGACAAACACTGCGATCGCCGGCAAGGTATTGGTCAAGGGGATCGGCAACATCATGGAGATCGCCATCAGCGACACCAGCAGGCCAATCGCCACGCGGCCAACCCGGCTGGTGCAAACCGGCGTCCATCGGGGCCGGGCAATCGCTTCAATCCGCCGCAGCCAGGGCAAGCCTGATTGAATAAACCGCCGAACCGCCCTCACCCGCAGGGGCCGCCGCTTCAGCGCCCCAAAGAAATAGGGCCGCTGCTTGCCAGCCACCAGCTGTACAGACAGGGACAAAATCAAAATGCCAAAGGGTACGGAATAGCCTGGGGCGGGCACCGGTAAAGCAGACGGCAGGGCCAGCAACACAAACAGCACCCCAAACGCCCGCTCACCAAAGAGATCTGCAACCTCGGCCAGGGTGACCGTCTCGGCTTGCAGATCTTCAAAGAAAAACTGATGCAGTTCGCTCGATAGCTTGGCCATGCTAAAAGCCCATGACGAGGATTGAACTCGTGACCTCACCCTTACCAAGGGTGTGCTCTACCACTGAGCTACATGGGCATCCGTGGTGGGCCGGGCTGGATTCGAACCAGCGTAGACGTAGTCAGCGGATTTACAGTCCGCCCCCATTAACCACTCGGGCACCGACCCGCCCATCCACGGATATTGATATTACCATATGAAACTTACCCATTTGGCCCCGGCGGATTAGGTTTTTGGGTTTTTTCTGGGCCAATATTTTCTCAGCCAGTCCGCCTCGCCTAGGAAAAGCCGTCTGGAGGGTAGGCGGTGGAGTTGGGCGTCAAAGTCGCAGCGGGGATCGTGCCCGATGCGGTGGCCATTTCATCTAAAGATTTGGGGATCAGCAGCAAGCCCTCGCCATCTCGCAGGGTAAATGCCCGCAAGTCTTTGAGGTCATCGGGCTGAAAGCCTGGGGTTGCGATCGCAACTTTCCAGGCATCTGGGTCAAGCTGGAGCCAGTCGGCAATGGGCACGGTTGCCGGGTCACCCCCCATGTGGGCAATCATCACCACCCGCTGGGGCTGACCATCTAGATTGTGGGACTGGCTGCGCATGCCATAGAACAGCGTGCGCTCATCATCGCTCAGCCGGTTAAACCGATCGCTACCGGTCAAGTTTTCCTGTAGCCAAGGCCGCGCCCGGCGAAACTCCCGCACCCGCAGCCCAAACGCGCTGATGTCGGACGGCACCTGGTCGCTATAGTGGGCCACATTGCACAGGTCATGGCCATCTTCCATAAAGGCCAGGGCGAACTGCTTCAGCTTGGGCACATCCAAAGTGGCTAAAAACCGAGGTAGGTCAGGCTGGTTCAGATCCCCCATCGGCGGCACCTCGCAGACTGCGCCATCCTCCTCTTCGCCCAGGCAGCGCTGACAGATCTTGGCAACTTCGTCTAAGTCATAGTCGGTTTCGGTCATGGCCACTTGCAGCGCGTTGGCGAAGTCTCGCAACTGCTCAAACTTTTCAAACCCCAGAGCCTTGAGTTGCGGGAAAGTATCCTGCCGCTCGTAAATTTCTGGCTCCACTTGCCAGTCCAAAAAGCCCACTTCCTCGGACACCACCTTGACCCCGTAGCGGTCGTCAGTGTTGCGGAAAAAACCCCAGGGGGTGCCAATGCTGGAATTGAGAAAGTCCATCGGCAGCCCTGGGCTAAAGCCATGTACCCAAAGCTGAGACGCAGGCAGGTTATAGGCCCGCTTCAGCACCTGGGGCAGGGTTTTGCCCAAATTCCAGTTGATGCCGTTTTCGGGATTAAGCTGATTGCCCCGGCGCACCGTGTCGTGGTTGCCACTACCGGTAATCCAGTGATCCCCTTGGAAAATCACCTCACAGACCCGCCGCCACTTGCGATCCCAGTAGCCGCTGAGGGTGGGGGTGTTGTGGGCAAAAATCAGCGGCCCCCACTGGAATGATTCTGGCTTGATCTCAATCAAGTCGCGATAGGTGGAAATTTCTTCCCAGCCCGGCTGGGGCCAGGGACGACCATCTTCAAAGATGGTGAACAGCAGTCGCCGATAGCCCTGGATGTCTTGCACCACATCGCTCATTTCCAGCAAGTAGGCGTCGTCCTGCTCAACTCGGCCCGACAGGGGGTTAAAGAACCGGAAGTCTTGGCCGCCGTCCACCCGAATGCCGTCGGCCCCGGTGTTGATTTTGCGCCGCTGCATTTCTAGCAGGATGGCCCGTACCTGGGGGGACTGGTGGTTGAGGTCTTGGCCGTACATGTTCGGCCCTTTGAAAAACTGATTGGTCAGCAGTTCCAGCGCCTGGTTGTCGGCGTGGCCATACACCAAGTCGTAAATCAGCTGAATCGGCCCCTGGGAAAAGGTGTGCAGGGTCGAAATAAAGTCCACCACTTCATCGGGACGCAGGCTGCCGAGTACCGCCGGATTGGTGGCCGAGGAGCCTAAAATCGGCACGTCATAGCCCCAGTTCTGGGTGTTGGGTTTGCGCAGAGTGACCTTCAGCTCCAGGCTGGCTTCGTCTAGATCTTTTTTGCGGCGGGGGGCTGCGATCGCAAAGAACTCATGCTCAAAATTCGTGTCTTCCCGGCGGTATTCAATCGTGGGCTCCACCGGCAGCAGTTGAACCGTGTCGTACCCCACATAGGTTTGCTCGTCTGGGTTGAGGGCTTTGCCTGCTGCCAGCTTGTCCGAAATCCGCTGGTACACGCGGGTCAAGCCTTCCAGGGTGCCTTCGGCTGAGGCGGTCTTGACGTGAATTTGCAGCACGTTGGCAGGGCAAGGCACCCGGGGCAAAGGGGCTTCGGGATCGCTGCTGTGAATCCCCGTGCGGCGAAAATAGGTCAGGTCACTGCGATGGCGCTGTAGTCGCCGCATATCGTAGAGTTCTGCCGGGGCGAACACCCCATAGGGCAAGGAATAAGCCAGGGGATCGCGAATGATATGGATGCGACCATCGGCATCGACATAGCGCAGCCAGTAAAACGAGCCAGCCGTGTCCCGGGTTCCGGCCCGTAATCCCGCCACCACGGCCCAGACAAACTCACCATTGGGCACCACCGGCACCCGATCTCGCCGAAAGGCCACCTTTTGCTCAGGAGCCCGAAAATCTAGCGGGCTCAGGGGCGTAAAAATCTCTAGGTCAAGCTGACGCTCAGACTGAATCACGGCGCTGGTCAGTTCCGGCGTCCAAAAGCCAATCTCGGTGAGGCCGTCCCGGCGGGGATGAGCCCCTAGCCGCTTAGCCAGCCGCTTGCCCCGAGAGAAGTAGGTGTCTTGTGAGTTGGCGACTGCCGTTGCCCAAGCCTGGAGGGTATGGGTCTCGTCTTCAACCAAATGGATGCGCTTGGCTGTCTTCACCACAGAGTTCACCTATCTAAGTCAGTCTTGAGTTCTAAGTCAGTTGGTCACGGACAGCCAGTCATTTTAGTCCTAGCCATTCAGCAAGTCATGATCAGTCTGCCCACGATCAGTTTGCTAAGTAACGGGGCTTTGGCTGCCGCTTGCAAGGTCAGGGGCTAGGCTGATTTTCCTCTGCTCCATTTTTGTATACCACTGCCCAACCGCACCAGCCCCCAGTCAATTAGTTTTGAACTGGGCTGGAACTGCTTGACGAAGCTCTATTGATTAGATTCTTACCAGAGATATATTGCTTGGGCGGAGGGATATGTTACGACTATTAACGGACGGAGCTAACAGTCTTCCATAGAGTTTTGAGTATGCTGGAAGCCAATTGCCCTCGAAAAACGATCTAGAACTGAGCTGATTTCACTCTAGGTCTAGCGGTGCGATCGCACCAGATGGCAACGCTGAGCTGTGTTTATCCCCCTGAAGACCTTGTTTTTCCCGTTTTGCTGAATCGTTGTTCCCCTGATTCTGTTTACTGCTTTTTCGCCCCCTGGTTCGGCTGGCCGATCCGCTGTCAGATGTCGGTGTCTTCCGGGAGGAGCCTGAATATTTCACTCATCCATTCCTTGACTCGCCCATCCTTTGACGCATTGCCTGATTTAAGGCAATGGGCTCAATCGGGTTGGTCTAGAGAAAGTTCGTGGTATTCAGACTGTTGGTCTGACCTCAGGCAGGATAGCGCTGTACGGAATTGCGATCGCAACACCGTCATTGCCCCTGCTGACCCCCGTTGATGAGGTGAGCTTTTCAAGGCAGCCGTCACCGCTAGCCTGCCGTCAACTTTTCATACTGCAATTAGGAGAGAACCATGAAATCATCCCTCGTTATCCTTTACCACCGCGAACCCTATGACGAAGTAAAAGAAAACGGCAAAATCTACTACCGCGAGAAGAAAAGCCCTAACGGCATCGTTCCCACCCTCAAAAGCTTCTTCGCCAACGCGGATCACAGCACCTGGGTCGCCTGGAAACAGGTCACCAGCAAGCAGAAGACCAACTTTGAAGAGCGGGTGACCATGGATGGAGGCAACGACAGCTGCGTTGTCCGCCGTATTCCCCTCACCGCTGACCAGGTGAAGAACTTCTACTACATCACCTCCAAAGAAGCCTTCTGGCCGATTCTGCACTCTTTCCCCGAGCACTTCACCTATGAAAGCTCCGACTGGGATAACTTCAAGCAGATCAACGAAATGTTCGCTGAGGCCGCCTGCGAAGACGCCGCAGACGATGCCCTGATTTGGATTCACGACTACAACCTGTGGTTGGCTCCCTATTACATTCGGCAAAAGATGCCGAACGTGAAGATTGCCTTCTTCCACCACACTCCCTTCCCGGCGGCAGATGTGTTCAACATCCTGCACTGGCGCGAAGCCATCATCGACAGCCTGCTCTGCTGCGACCTCTGCGGCTTCCACATTCCCCGCTATGTGGAAAACTTTGTCTCTGCCGCCCGCAGCAACCGTGACGTGGAAATCGTCAAGCGTGGCCCCGTGCCCGCTTCCTTTACGCCTGTCGGCACGGCTTTAGCTGAGCCAGAATTGACGACTCAGATTCGCCACAAAGGGCGCATCGTCAACCTAGATGCGTTCCCGGTGGGCACCAATCCTCAGTACATCTCTAACTTAGTGAAGCAGCCCGAAGTGGATGCCCAGGTGAAGAAGATCCGGCACGAACTGGGGGACAACAAGCTGATCATCTCTGCCGGTCGGGTGGACTACGTGAAAGGGGCGCGGGAAATGCTGCTGTGCTTCGAGCGCCTGCTGGAGCGTCGCCCAGAAACCCAAGGTAAGGTGAACTTAGTGCTGACTGCGGTGAAAGCAGCGGCAGGAATGCGGGTCTATCGCCAAGCCCAAAGTCAGATTGAGCAGTTGGTGGGCCGGATTAACGGTCGTTTCTCCAAACTTAACTGGACGCCAGTAATGCTATTTACTGAGCCGATTCCGTTTAACGAGTTGATGGCCTTTTATCGGGCGGCAGACGTTGCCTGGATTTGCCCCCTGCGGGATGGGCTTAACCTAGTGGCGAAGGAATATGTTGCCGCCCACGATGGCGAAGGCGGAGCCCTAGTGCTCTCTGAGTTCACCGGGTCTGCGGTTGAGCTACCCGACGCCATCTTGACCAACCCCTACTCTGACAAGCGGATGGACGAGTGCATTGATACTGCCCTAGGTATGCCCTACGAAGAGCAAGCCGAGCGGATGAAGCGGATGATGAAAGCCATCTGCCGCTACGACGTTCAGCAGTGGGCTAACCACATGTTCCGAGAGGCCAAAGCCTCAGCGGATGAAGCCCCGGATGAGGCTCAAGAGCCAGCGTTGGTGTAGGGCTTTGGGGGACTAGCGTTGGGGGTGGGGCTGTTGGCTATAAAGCCCTTCGGGCATGGCTCGCTAGGCTCGCTAGGGCTGTTAGCTATTGGCTATTGGCTTGCGAAGCCCTTCGGGTGTGGCGAGTCATCCCCCAGACTCCCCCAACCTAGGTTCCCCCTCATATAGGTGTCACGACCTTATCCCGCCCTCAATCCCAAAGCTAGCAGCCATCCCAAAGCTAACAGCCAAAAGCTAACGGCCAACAGCCAACAGCTAATAGCCTTCCCCCTCTTCCCTGTCCCGTTACCCCTTTCCCCATCATGGTTGTCGCTAACACTCAACCCAATACTGCTACGACATTCCCGACTCAGCAGGTTACCCTGACGGTGCTGGGGGCGGG
>PXDR01000165.1 GCA_003566335.1 Cyanobacteria bacterium T3Sed10_344R1 | reverse complement strand
TCCCACAACCGCCGCCGCGTCTGGGGATCAAGCCCCACCGTCGGCTCATCCAAAAACAAAATTTTGGGCTCATGCAGCAACGCCCGGGCAATTTGCAGCCGTCGCTTCATGCCGCCGGACAGGGTTTTCACTTTGTCATCCCGGCGGTCGGTTAGCGCCACAAAGCTGAGCCACTCTGCGATCGCAGTCTGTCGCCGTCCCTTGGGGATATGGTGCATCCGGCCATGGAGCTCCATATTCTCCCAAACGGAGAGATCCCCATCCACGCTGGTCTGCTGCAGCACCACCCCAATCTGCTGCCGCACCTCTAGCTGCTGGCGGCATACGTCATACCCCGCCACAACCATATCTCCTTGGGTGGGCTGAGCCAGGGTGGTCAGCATCCGAATCGTGGTGGATTTACCGGCCCCATTCGGCCCAAGCAAGCCAAAAACCTCGCCTGTCTTAATCGAAAAAGACAGGTTATTCACCACCGGCACATTGTTGTAAACCTTGTGGACATTCTGGAGCGAAACAGCGGCGGTCATAACTAGGCTGGCTCTAGATCCTGGGACATTAGTCTTTTAAGCTATCACTATGCGAGTTTACTTACAGGACTCAGTCCTCTACATCCATCGCGACGACGTGCCCGCCTACAACAAAACTGGCTCCACCGTCCGCAATAGCTACTTTTGGGCCTTACGATCCATTGCTGACCGCTCCCGCCGCGATCGCAACTGGGAATATGAAGCCAGCGTCTGGGTAGCCCTCGGGCGACTGCTCAACAGCTTTACCGAATCCGGCTACTTGGGCTACCGCGAAACCCTGTTAGAGTTTGCCCCCAATGCCGAAATCCCCCCCATTCTCAAGCCCGTCGCCACCTGGGACGAGAGCGCCGCTGACTTTGCCCCTGAAAGCTGATTGAGAAACGGCTGATTGGGACTCTGGGGCTTGAGAGCTTTGAGAACTTTGAGATTTTGGGGACGCTGAGTTTTTGACAGGAATTGCCCTGATCCCAGGCTTTGCCGCAAGGCAATCAATCTGGCGATGGAGGGGCGCTCGTCCAGCGCTCAGTCCCTTGACGGGTTGGCGTTCCCTGCCGGGTGAACGTCCAAATCGCTCCTTTATGCTGGGGGCCGTAGCTGATGTGGATTGGGCGATCGGCCCCATAGAAATACAGCGAGTCAAACGGCAGCCTTTGGGCCACAATCCAATCCACCAGCTCATCGCTGGGCAAATCCACAATCCTAAAATCGCAGGCCGCGCCCAGGCGATCGCAGTAATAGCGCCCATTCTGATTCACCTCATGGGCCATGTGTTGATCCAGACTGGGGGTAGCGATGCCGTGCTTCTTCCCCGTCAACGGATCTTTCTTGGCCAGCCACCGCTTCAAATCGGCAGAGCAAAAGCCGTAGGTCAGCTGAAACCGCTCCCAGCCAAATTGATCAATCACGGGATCAAGAACATGCCGACACAGTGCCTCTAAGGCTGGCAGGGTTTCCGCTAGATTTTTGGGAAACGGATCAATCTGGTCGGCATAGCGGGCATAGGTCTGGGTGCAGGTACAAAACGCTGCCAGAGTTAAATACTTGCCTAAGGGTTGGGTGTTTTGCCTAGCTGCCATTGGCTTGCCCCTCACTGGGCTTCCAGTTTAGAGCCTGGACTCTAAAAAGCCCCGATCCAAAGCTGGATCGGGGCTGGGCAGACACCGTGACGCCAGGGGCTAGCGGCCTGCGCGGGTGGGCATGGCTGCCGGAGACACCGCCACTGTACTCGACCGAGATCCGCGCTGAATTTCCAGCTGGAGTGGACTGCCGATCGCCGCTTGAGACACCCGCTGCTGTACTTGATCTGCCGTGGTGACGCTATTGCCGTCGATGGCGGTAATCACATCTCCAGCCCGCAGTCCGGCACGGGCTGCGGGGGAGTTGGCCATCACCTGCGCCACCAGCACGCCGCGCTCGGCGGTGACGGAGAGATTGTTGCTGCGATCGCGGTTGATTTGCTCCCGCAGGGCCGCACTCAGGGTCTGCATCTGGATACCCAAGTAAGGGTGATCCACTCGTCCATTGGCGATTAGCTGATCGGCAATATTGCGGGCCGTATTAATCGGGATTGCAAAGCCCAACCCTTGAGCCCCGCCGATGATGGCGGTGTTCATGCCAATCACTTGGCCCTGTTCATTCAGCAGCGGCCCGCCGGAGTTGCCGGGGTTGATCGCCGCATCGGTTTGGATGAACTGCACCCGCTGGTCGGGGACGCGAATTTGGGCGCTGCTGCGGCCCGTGGCGCTGATGATGCCCACGGTGACGGTGTTGTCTAGGCCCAGGGGATTGCCGATTGCGATCGCCCATTCCCCAGGCCGTAACTGGTCGGAGTTGCCCACCGACACCGTCGGCAGGTTGTTGGCCTCAACCTGAATCACCGCCACATCGGTCAGGGCATCTTGCCCCACCACCCGACCCGGCAGCTCTCGTCCATCCCGCAGGGTCACCGTCACCCGGTTGGCCCCTTCAATCACGTGGGCATTGGTCAAAATCGTGCCGTTATTGTCAATGATGAAGCCAGAGCCCGTACCTTCCTGGACGCGGCTAGAAGGGGGCACCGACCCACCTAAATCACCAAAGAACTCGCGAAACACCGGGTCATTGAAAATGCTGGGCTGGCGCTGGGTCACCGTGCGGGCGGCGTTGATTCGCACCACCGCAGGCCCCACTTCTTCCACCACATCGGCAATGAAGTTGCTGCCCCGGTTCGACAAGACTGCACTGCCGGGGGAGTTTTGGGCCACTAGGGGCGGCTCAATCAGTCGGGCTGAGGAGGGGGCGGTTTGGCTGGATAGCATAATCGCCCCGGTGCCGGTCAAGGTAAGCAGACCATAGGCCAGCAGTTGACGCCAGCGCTGGGTGGGGGCGTAGGCCGATTGAGGGTCTGAAGAATGATCCGTCATGGCGATCACCAATGGGTCGAAAATTGAGAAGATCGAATCGCTTGGGCTGTTACCGTTCCCAGACTGGCAGGCAAGAACTGGAGTTCCATCTGCCTGCTGTGTTCCGTGGAAACATCAAAGCCGCCATCGGCTGCTTTTGGCTTGAAGGATAGCTGATTCGGTCAGGCTTGGCCCTAGTTTTGGTAGGACTTGGCGTTAATTGACCCTAATTTGGCGATCGCAACGCCTCGTACTTTTCGTAAGCCGCCACAATCCGCTGCACCAGGGGATGACGCACCACGTCGGCCTGAGAAAGCTGGCAAAAGGCTACCCCTTCTACCCCATTCAAAATCCGCTGGGAGACTGCCAAGCCCGACTGCTGATTCACCGCCAAATCGGTCTGGGTCAAATCCCCCGTCACCACCATGCGAGATTTAAACCCCAGCCGGGTCAGCACCATCTTCATCTGGGCTGGGGTAGTGTTCTGGGCTTCGTCCATAATCACGAAGGCATTATTCAGGGTGCGGCCCCGCATATAGGCCAGGGGCGCGACCTCAATAATTCCCCGCTCCATTAAGTTGACCAACTTATCGGGCTCCAGCATTTCGTGGAGCGCATCGTACAGCGGTCGTAGATAGGGGTTCACCTTCTGCTGCAAATCCCCCGGCAAAAAGCCGAGCCGTTCTCCCGCTTCGACTGCCGGGCGGGTCAAAATCAGCCGCTCATACTCATTGTTTAGCAGCGCCTGCACCGCAATTAGGGCCGCCAGATAGGTCTTGCCTGTACCGGCTGGCCCGGCGCAAAAGGTGAGGGGATGGCTGCGCAGAGCCTTGATGTACTTGCGCTGCCCAAAGGTTTTGGCCCGCACGGTGTCTCCCCGGCGGGTCTTGGCGACCACATCCTTGTGCAGCCCCTGCAAGTCGTCAATCCGCTGGGTGTTGAGGGCTTGGATGGCCGTCATCACATCTGCGGTCGAAACGGCCTGGGCTGGCCCCCACAGGGGCTCTAAAGCTTGAATTAAGCGTCGGCAGCGCTCGACCTGTTTAGGGGTGCCCCCCAGCAGGATATCTTGACCCCGCATAATCACCTGGGCTCCAGTTTGCTGGGCCAGCAGCTTTAGGTTGGCTTCTTGATCGCCAGCCAGGGCTAACGTGCTGTCCAAACTGGGCATGGGCACCGATGTCGGGTTTTCCATACTCAAGGCTGTTCCGGCTGTTTGGGTCGCGGCTTGGGTTTGGCTTTGGGGGTGTGACTGGGCCGACCCGACGAGCGCCGCGAATCTTCAGCCCCGTGGGCGGATTCGCCATAGACATCGAGGCGAGCCTGGCAGCCAGCCAGGGCAGCAGCAGCATCGACAATGCGACGAATAGCCTGGATGTTGCGCCCCCCTCGGCCAAAGACGCGGCCACGATCACTGGCGTCAAAGGCCAGCCGAATCATCACTCGCTTGCCCCCGGCAAGATGCTCGCAATCTACCCGCAGGGCGTCAGCGGTTTCCAGAAACGGCCTGACCAAAAACTTGACCAGTTCGATGTAGTCAGGCTCGACCTTAGGGGCTGCGATCGCAGCCTCATCGGACGGCGCTGCTGCATCAGATTGACTCGGATCGTTAGGCTTTGAGTTGCTCAAAGACATTGGCTTTTTCGAGGATGTGCTTCACCGTCTTGGTGGGCTGTGCCCCTTCTTTAAGGCGCTTAAGGATGGCCGGAACTTCCAGACGAGTTTCATCAGTCCGAGGATTGTAGAAACCCAGCTCTTCTAGGGGACGACCGTCCCGACGAGCGCTGCTTTGGATCGCCACGATCCGGTAGCTAACTTCCCGCTTTTTGCCGTAACGCTTCAACCGCAGCTTAATCATGATGGGGCTAAGGATTCTCCAGAAAATACTTGTGAGTTGAGGCAGCCGCTGCCAGAGTAGGCAGGGCAGAACAGTGCCCACGGTAAGGTGCGGGCAGAGTGAGTTATCAATACTAACATCTCGGCTCAGTCAGGGAAAGTATTGGCTCGCGATTACCTCAGCCGATAGCCCTGCGCCCCGAGTGCAGTGGGGGTCAAGGCAGTTCAGCCGCTTAGGTTTGGCAGGGCAGTCCTAGGGATGGCCTGCTTCCAGATTTAGTCTTCGTGATCTTCAAAAGGATCACTGAGCTGTTTAGCTGGGGGGCCAAAGGCGGTGTAGACCGAAATAGCGGTGACCGCCAGCAGGACGGCCCCAACGGAGATGATAAGAACTGTTGCGGGATCCATAGTCTTTACTCATTTAAGGGTTGATTATCTTCTATGATATTACGGATTATTAAAGTATCGAGGTTCATAGCGGATTAGCCATGGCACAAAGGACTTGGTTGGGCAACATCCTCAGACCCCTCAATTCTGAGTATGGTAAGGTTTCCCCCGGTTGGGGCACGACTCCGCTAATGGCGGTGTTCATCTTGCTATTTTTCGTCTTTCTGTTGATTATTTTGCAGCTCTATAACTCTTCCTTGCTGCTAGACACGGTTGACGTGGATTGGCGTAGCTTAGGCAGCTAAGCCAGCGTCAAGCTAAACGCAGCAAAACCAAACGCAACTGAAGGGGGCGAGTCGGCGGCAATTGTGGCTGATTCGTCCTCTTTTTTGACCGGCGATGAGAATGGGGTTTCTGTGGCGTGGCAGAATAAAGCAGGCGGTGGCGTTCAGTCTGGGGAATCCTAGTCTGATCCCAGATGCCAAGGTAGTTATGCTGCGATCGCAGGGAAAGACCCGATGAATATTTTTGGCATTGGCCTACCTGAGATGGCCGTCATCTTTACCATTGCCCTCTTGGTGTTTGGCCCCAAAAAGCTGCCGGAAATTGGCCGCACCTTCGGCAAAACTCTCCGCAGCTTCCAGGATGCGTCCAAAGAATTTGAAAACGAGTTCAAGCGCGAAGCCGAAAAGGTCGAGAAGGCCATGGCTGAGCCGATGAAAGCTTCGCTGGAAAAGCCTAGCCCCAAAGCCCTAGCGGCCCAAGAATCCGAGAAAGCCGCAGCAGAGACGGAGCCTAAGGCTGAGATGCCTGAGCCCGAGTCTGAACCTCAGCCTGAGCCCGCCCCGGCTGACGAGCAGGCGGCCTAGGAGGCTGACTGGCGCAATCTGGCGCAATCGAGACTAACGGTGACCTACGGCTGACAAACGGCTTGACAAACGGCTATCTATGACCGCTGCTGACCTGAATCAATCGCCCCCGCAGCCCCTCTATCCTGGGTTGATTGTGGGCCTAGGTAATCCTGGGGCCAAATACGATCGCACCCGACACAACATTGGCTTTGAAGTGATTGATCTGCTGGCCCAGCGCTGGCAGGTCTCGATGGCGGAGCAGCGGCGCTTCCAGGGCATTTACGGCGATGGTCGCAGCGGTGGCCGCAAGGTGGGGCTGCTGAAGCCCACGACATTTATGAACCGGTCTGGCCAAGCGATGCGCGCGGTGCTGGACTGGTACAAGCTCGATCCCGCGACAGTGCTGGTGGTCTACGACGATATGGATCTGCCCGTCGGCAAAATTCGGCTGCGCTTAGCCGGGTCAGCCGGGGGCCATAACGGGATGAAATCTGCGATCGCCCATCTCGGCACCCAGGACTTTCCCCGGCTGCGGGTGGGCATTGGCGCATCAGATAAAGATAGCGAGCGGGATCAGGCGGTGGTGTCCCACGTACTGGGCAAGTTTGCTCCGTCAGAAGCCAAGGTGATGCAGGAGGTGGTGCCGACGGTGGCTGACGCCATTGACCTCAGCCTGCGCCAAGGGGTGGAGAAAGCCATGAGCCTCTATAACGGTCGTGCGATCGCACTTTAGCAGTCTGTAATTTGCAGCTTAGTAGGATGGGCAAAGTAAAGCGTGCCCATCAAGCATTTCAACGCCTCTGCTGTTGGGCACGGGCGGAGCCCTTTGCCTAACCTACAAGACCCCCAATTGTTCAGGCTTGATACTGCGCTAGGCCATTGAGCCGCCGAAAATGCGTTCGGCTTGCTGGCGGCTGAGGCGGGCAGCCCCCGGCATGTGGGCGGGTAGGGGCTCTTTGGGTGGAGCGCTGGGCTCGTCATGCTGTGCAGCCATTGGCCCCAGGGTTTCCCCGGTAAACGCATCCCCGCCTGAATCCGGGTCAATGGCGCTGTAAGGCGGTACAAAGGCATGGGCCTTGGGGTCGTAGGAGCGCACTTCCCCGGTTTCAATCTTGTAAATCCAGGCGTGGATCGACAGCTTGCCCTTGTGCAGCTTGGAGTGAATCACCGGATAGGTGCGCAGATTCTCAATCTGGGTCAGCACATTCTCCGCCACCATCACCTCTAGCATCTCGTCTTTGTCGAGGTGGCTGTAGTTGTCCTTCACCAGCCGCCGGGTGGCCTCGGTGTGGCGCAGCCAGTCGTACACCAGGGGCATACTGTCCTGGAGCTGGTTCAGCTTTAGCAGCCCTTTCATCGCGCCGCAGTTGCTGTGACCGCAGACAATGATTTGCTGAATGTCTAGGGCATGGATAGCGTATTCAATCGTCGCCCCTTCCCCGCCGTTGGTGGCTTCATAGGGGGGGATAATATTGCCCGCATTGCGGATGACAAACAGATCGCCAATGTCCGCATGGGTGAGCAGGGCTGGGTCTACCCGAGAGTCCGAGCAGGCAATGAACAGCACCCGAGGATGCTGCTCCCGGGATAGCTCCGCCATCAGCTCTTGGTGGCTGGGGATGTAGTGGCTTTGGAAGTGGCGAATACCACTAATCAGCTTTTTCATGGCGAATCCTGTGCTTGTCCCGGTGCGTAGCTGGCGCGTTCTCTGACCTGTTCTCTTACCTAGTTATCCCACATTCAGGGATCCCGCTGGGGCTGGGGAACGGGGATAGCGCTCCATCAGCGATCGCACCTGTTCGGCATGGTAAGAACTGCGGGTTAAGGGCGACGACACCACCTGCAAAAAGCCCATCGCTTCCCCGGCTTCTCGCCAGGCGTCAAATTGGGCTGGGGTGA
>PXDR01000351.1 GCA_003566335.1 Cyanobacteria bacterium T3Sed10_344R1 | reverse complement strand
AGTGGGCCGGTGAGCTGAAGATTCCATTTACAACGGGGCTACTGCTGGGCCTGGGAGAAACCGTGGCGGATTGGCGAGATAGCTTAGATGCGATCGCAGCTCTCCATACCCAGTGGGGACACATTCAAGAAGTGATCCTGCAGCCCCACCAACCGGGACAAACCCAGGCCCAACCTGCGCCGCCGTTTTCGCCCCAGCGGTTGCGCCAAGTGATTCAGATTGCGCGGGAGCATCTGCCCGCAGACATCACTCTGCAAATTCCGCCCAATCTACTGCCCAATGCTCAGGAGATTGCCCACTGCTTGACTGCCGGGGCGCGGGATCTAGGTGGGCTAAGTCCAAAAGATGAAGTCAACCCGGACTATCCTCACCCGACAAGTCAAGGGTTACGTCAGGAGCTAGCCCCCTATGGTTGGCAGCTCCAGCCCCGATTGCCGATTTATCCCCACTATATTGATTGGCTTTCGCCTCGGCTGCAGCAGCAAGTTGCCAAGTTCGACTTGCCCAGGGCTGGATTGATTGGGGGCTGATGGCCTTAACGAAGCTGGCGTTAGGGCAAGGGTTAGAACCGGGGAGGCGTTGGCGAAGCCGATGCTACGCATCATCGCAACTTGGGCAGCAGTTGTTCAAAAGCAATGCCACGATGGCTATAGCGTTCCTTTTCTGCTGGGGTCATTTCGGCAAAGGTTTTGCCGTGGGTGGGCAGATAGAAAATCGGGTCGTAGCCAAACCCAGCGTCACCTCGGGGAGCCATGAGGATTTCCCCCGGACAAATCCCTTCGGTTTCTAGGGCAATGGTGCCGTCTGGTTGGGCCAAGGCTAGGGCACAGATAAATTGGGCCGAGCGTTGAGAGGTCTCCCCCAACTCCCTCAGCACCCGAGCGATGCGATCAGCATCGGAACTGCCGTAGCGGGCTGAATACAGTCCTGGAGCCCCGTTGAGGGCGTCAACGGCCAAGCCAGAATCATCTGCGATCGCCCAGGATTGAGTCGCCTGGGCAACTTGGCTAGCCTTGAGACGGGCATTTTCTAAAAAAGTTTGCCCCGTTTCTTCCACGTCAATTTCTGGCGGCTTCAGGGTCAGTTGCCAATCTAACCCCTGCAAATAGCCCTGCATTTCGCTCAGCTTGCCCGGATTTCCCGTTGCCACCACCACCGTTTTCATCACGTCTTACCTTATCCGTCTGTGCTTGATCTGTACTTGCTTTACCGTTGGTCAACTGATTACAGCGAAACAGCTAGCGAGCTGCTGCGTGACCGCTGCTTAACCTTAAATCCAGGGAATCCGCGCTAGGTCTCAGTTGAGCTGAGGCCCACTACCGAGTCGTTAGGGCGACCAGTCGAGCCGCCGCCAGAACTGTCCCAGGACTGTCTATGCTGATAGCGTAGACGTGATATTCATACTGACTCAGGGATTCATTTAGGTCTATTTACGTTCGGTTTATTTACGCTCATATAGATTCCCTTGTGACAGTCTTGCAGACTGGTGACAGGAAGCTGCGATCGCAGTATCCCACCGCTCCCCTGACCTTTGCCCCCTAAGCCCCGGTTTCCCCCTTGCAGCAGCAATCCCGCTATCGGCAACTTGCCCCTTACGTTAAGCAGCAGTGGGTCACCATTGCGCAAGCTTTCGTTTGCACCCTGATTTTCGTCTCCTTTTGGCCAATTTTGGCTTGGTTGGTTGGCCGAATGCTGACCTTACTGGTGCAGGGCGAAGTGTGGGCTTTGGCTCAGCTGATGGTGCTGATCATGCTGGGGTTTTTCATCCACAAAGGGGGGCAGTACGGTCAAGATTCGCTGATGGCAAAAGCGTCTCTCACGGTCGCCTATCGACTCCGACGTCAGGTCTATGCCCACTTACAGCGCCTCAGCCTAGGCTTTTTCGAGCGATCGCAAACCGGAGATCTTACCTACCGCCTAACCGAAGACATTGACCGGATTGGCGAAGTCGTCAACAAGTTTTTCCACGACTTTCTGCCCTCAATCTTGCAGCTTGTGGCGGTACTGACCTACATGCTGTTCCTGAACTGGCAGTTGACGTTAGCTGCTCTCGTGCTCGTTCCCCTACTCGGGGGACTCGCTGGCTGGTTTGGCGAACGGATGCTGGTGTTCTCTCGCCGCAGCCAGAACTTAGTGTCTGATCTATCCTCCCTGCTGACCGAAGTGTTTAGCGGCATTCGTCTAGTGCGCGCCTTTGCCGCCGAAGACTACGAAGTCGAACGCTTCAGCGTTGAAGCTGAACGCAACCGCCAAGCCCGCTATTCCGCCGCCTGGCTGCGGGCCGTCCAGTATCCCGTGGTGGGGCTACTCTATGCCTTCGTGGTGCTGCTGATTTTCTTAGTCGGCAGTTGGCAGATTTCCATCGACAACATCACCGCCGAACAATTTGGCAGCTACATCGCTGCCGCCCTGATGCTGATTGACCCGGTTGTTCACCTCACCGACAACTACAGCCAGTTCAAAGAAGGGGAAGCCTCCGTCGATCGCATCTTTGAATTGATGGAAGTCAAGCCCATCGTCGAAGAGCGCGACAACGCCATCACCCTCCCCCCCATTTCCGGCAAGGTGGAATACCGCAACGTCACCTTTGGCTACAACCCCGAAGAGCCCGTCCTTAAACAGCTCAACCTCCGGGTCATGCCCGGAGAAGCGATCGCCCTCGTCGGCGCGTCCGGCGCAGGCAAAACCACCCTGGTCAATTTATTGCCCCGCTTCTACGACCCAGACCAAGGACAAATCTTGGTCGATGGCTACGATATCCGCGACCTTAGCCTGCGCAGCCTGCGCCAGCAAATTGGTATCGTGCCCCAAGAAACCGTGCTGTTCTCCGGCACCATTGCCCAGAACATTGCCTTTGGTCGCAAAGACTTCGACCTAGATGCCGTGGTTGCCGCCGCCCAAGTTGCCAACGCCCACGACTTCATCAGCAAATTTTCCCAGGGTTATCACACCTGGGTGGGCGAACGGGGCGCGAATCTCTCTGGCGGTCAGCGCCAGCGCCTGGCAATCGCTCGGGCCGTGCTGCTTGACCCGAAAATCCTGATCCTAGATGAAGCCACCTCTGCCCTCGACTCAGAATCCGAAACCCTCGTGCAAGAAGCCCTCGATCGCTTAATGTGCGATCGCACCGTCTTCGTCATCGCTCACCGCCTCACCACAGTGCGCGGAGCCGATCGAATTTTGGTATTAGAGCAAGGTCAAGTGATTGAATCGGGCAATCATGGTGAACTCTTAGCTAAAGAAGGCCGCTATGCCCGCTTCTATGCCCAGCAATTTCGACAATAAGCCTGACAATTAAGCCTGATCATCGCGCCTAGTTCTCTCCCCTGGCTACCATTAACCCAGTTTTCCCGTCCCCAACGCCCCGATTACCTGCCCACCCTTACGCCAGCCCTCTATGTCTTTCCGCCGACTCGACGTCACCACCTTTGCTCAACGCCTCGCCGCCGAAGGCAGCGACGCCTTTCAGCTGGTTGATGTGCGCGAACCCAGCGAGCTCGCCCTAGCCGCCCTACCCGACTTCCTCAACTTTCCCCTAAGCCAAGCTGGTCAATGGGCAGACGAAGTGCCGGTTCAACTAGATCTCCACGCCGAAACCATCGTTATGTGCCACCACGGCATGCGCTCAGCCCAAATGTGTCAGTGGTTGGTCGATCAAGGCTTTACCGCAGTCAGTAACCTAGAAGGGGGTATTGATGCTTACTCCTGCCAGATTGACCCCACCGTCCCCCGTTATTAAATCCGATTACTGAACCCACCTAAAAATCCTGCGATCACAAGTCTTGTCCCGACAAGCCTTGCGCCTAAAAAACTTGCCAAGTTCTTCCTATCGTTAGCCCACCATGTTCAGCCAACTCGATCGCCTTAGCCTCGATGTGGATGGTCGCTACGCCACCGACACAGAACTGCTCTTTCTCCAGATTTACCTCCAGTCAGCCCGGCTGCGCTTCAGCGCCTACCAAAAGCTCCACGCCAACGAAGCCGACATCGTCCGCAGCGTTGAGCAAAAACTGCGCTCCATCGACCCCACCCTGCTACAGCACAACGGTCAAGATTTAACCGCCAAATGGAAGCGAGACACCTTGCGCCTATTGCGCTACGTTGCCGCCGCCATGCTGATTAACGACGACGAAGCCTTCAACGATCAGATCTTGCTGTGGTTTCAAACCGTCATGCGGTCATTTAAAGCCGAGCGCAGCTGCAATGCCACCTACGTCGTCATGCAGGACGTCGTTCGCCAATACCTCACCGCCGCAGAATCCGCCCTGGTCTGTCCCCTGCTAGAGCGCACCCGCACCCTACTCAGCCAAGACTAATCTTCAGCCTGGCTGTTCTATCTAGCGGATGAGTCCCGCGATTTCAGCCACCCCGTAAAGCCTCAGTAGGCCATGCGCCTTTTCAAACAAGCTCTTAGCATAGATAGAGAAGCGGGCTCGTCACCCTCCTCGCTGTCCTAGGGGTTGTCGCAGATTGTGTGAAAGCTTAAAGAATGATCACGGGACAACAGCACATCGTTAGATTTGCCCGACCCTGGGAACATTACCTTTAGCGGAAGAGCCTCAAGGGGAACCGGTCGAAAGCCTCGATTTTTACTCCCGCTTGTCCAGCCCAATCTGCTCGCCCAATCGCCCCAAGCGACGACTCCAGTCCCGCTGCCAGCCCGAGTGGTGTTTCGTTAAGGCGGTCTGAGGGAACATCCCCCAGGCAGTTCACGATCGCCCGCTTTATGCCCCTTTTTTAAGCTGACCCCTCAAGCTGACTCCTATGGCAACTACGGCTGATTCCACCCATCTACTCCAAAAGAAAAACCCCAAAAAGCACAACCATTACAGCTTTCGGGACTTCTTTCAATTTGACGCCAATAAAGGCACCGTCACCGACTGGAACGGCAGCCGCAATATCTTCACCAGTGAAGACTTCATCATTGGCCTCCAAGAAGGGCTAGAAGAAGAAGTTGGCCCGGCTTCTGCGGCAATCATGTACAGCATCGGCTTGGAGTGGGGCAAGCAAGACTCCCTCTTTTTCGACAAATGGTTTGAAAAAGAGTTTGACATGAGCACCCGTCAAGCCAACCTGATGTTTCTGCTAGAAACCTGGTGGTGGCCTTTCACCTCCCAAGGCTGGGGTCGCTGGGAAGTAGACATGAGCGATCGCAAACAGGGCTTCATGTTCATCAACCTGTTTGACTCCGCCGTCGCCCGTACCCTCGGGGATGTCGGCAAACCTGTCTGCCACCTCTACGCCGGTCTCTTTGCCGGATTCTTTACCGAGATGGTGCGCAAACAGTTGAGCTGCATTGAAATTCAGTGCTATTCCATGGGCGAAACTTACTGCAAGTTTTTGCTTGGCGGCAAAGAGCGGATTGACGCCGCCGCCTTTTGGATGAACGAAGGGGCAACCGCCCGTGATATTGAGAAGCGCCTGCGGGCCGGGGAGGTGAAAGGATGATTGCCACCGCCGCCAGCCGCAATGGCACCGCCGCACTCAATAAAGCCGAACCCTGGCAGCGACAGTCTGTGCGGCAGTTCTTTGAGTCCGTTAGTTGGGAAGGGCCGCAGCTCCAACAGGTGAACGTCCAGACCAGCAGCGCTTCATCAGCTCCCATGCGGTTGTCCATGTCAGTCCAGACGTTCTTCGACACCTTTCCTTGGGACGGCAGCCCAGAAATTGCCGTGCCCATGGCTCCCCTCAGCCAACCCCCTGAACCCGCAGCCGAGGACGACACCCTCACCTTAGATGCCTTTTCTGAGCTGTTTTAATCCAAGGAGATCCCATGAACCCGAAACTGCAAACCCTATTTGACGAGCCCGAAAAGCGCTACCTCGGCACCGAAGAACTCAATCTTCTGAGTCAATATGTGGGCTCTTTGCCAGAGCGAATCAAAGTTTACCGACAGTTGCGCGACCAAGAGCTGTCTCTGATGCAACAAGTGGCGGATCAGCTGCAGCAAGCAATGCCAGAGGCCACTGTTGATCTGCAAGAACGGGCGATTAAAACCGCATTGCTGGTGCTGCGCTACAGCGCCATGGCCATGCTGCTCGACGATCCGGCCTTTGTTGAACAACGTCTAGAGGGCTGGCTGCAGCCAATTTTGGCCGCCTACGAAACCCAAGCCATCGACACCACCCTGCATCAACTGCTAAACCAACAGTTGACCCAATTGCTCACAACCCAGCAAATGGGCTTGCTCGCTCCCTCGCTTAAGCAGGCCCAAGACATGCTGCTGCGCTCTGATACCGACAGCAACGATCCGCTGAAATCCTTAGTCGGCGTTCGCTAAGGGTCATCCCACTGTAGTTTCCGTCCTGTTGTCCCAACTTGAATTCATTTTTTCTGGAGTGCCGTCATGGTTTCCGTTGCTGACCTGCTAATAGACAATCGCTTGCCCGGGAACTACTTTGCCAGCGATGTTTATGTGCGGGGCACCCTAGAGTTGGGCCTGCTCGAAAATCGTCGGGGCGACCGGCTGCTGGCGATCCCCGAGCCGCTGATTAAAGGTATCTATGCCGGTCTCGACCAAGAGACTGGCCAAGCAGCCCAGCTGGTGTTGTTTAACTGCGGCTTGTGGTGGGGCAAAAACTTTTACGCCCGCTTTTGCGAAGAGTTGACCGACTACTACCACCAGCCCATGGCGGAACTCTCCATGGCGGAATTCATTCAGGCATTTCAGCAATGCTGGCAAACTCATGGCTGGGGCCGGATTAACCTCGATGCTCATCACCGTCCTCAGGGGTTCCTGGTGGTTGAAGGTAAAAACTCAGCCTTCGCTCCCCATGCCCCCAAGATGGATCAGCCTGTTTGCTACCTAGAAACCGGCATTCTGCAAATGTTTTTCAGCCAGTTGACGGGTCGAGACCTGTCCTGCGTCCAAACGAGCTGCGAATCCTTGGGGCATGATTGCAATCGCTACCTGCTGGGGCTAGAAAAGCGGATCAAACCCGTCAAAGCCATGGTCGAAGCTGGTCAGTCCCATGAGGCCATCATGGCGTCACTCACTGGCGGAGCCTAAGCGGCTGCCCCGAGAGGCTGACCGAGACTATGAAGCAACCGCCGTCAAACTACCGCGTACTGGGCCTAGTTGGGCAGGGTCAGTTTGGTCGGGTTTTTTGTGCCATCCATCGTAAAACCGGGCAATTGGTGGCGCTAAAAGATCTCAATCGAGATCGGCTACCAACCCAGGGGTTTCTGCGGGAACTGCGGCTGCTGCTGAGTTTAGAGCACCCCAACATTGCCGCCTGTCAGAGCCTAGAGCACACGGCAACGGGTCGGCGACTGGTGCTGGACTATTGCGAGGGCGGCACCCTGCGACCGCTGCTCGAACAGGGTATGCTTGCCCCCCAAGAGGGGCTCACCCTAGTGGCAGAAGTGCTGGCTGGGTTGGTTCACGCCCATGGAGAGGGCATTGTCCATTGCGACATCAAACCGGAGAACATCCTGCTGCATATCTGCCCCGGCGGTTGGCAGGTGAAAATTTCTGATTTTGGCATTGCCCGCCTGAGCCAGGATTTGCGTCGTAACTCAGAAGGCAACACCGGTTCTCCAGCCTACATGGCCCCTGAGCGGTTTTATAACCAGTCAGCTGCCTCCTCAGATCTGTATGCCGTTGGCGTAATGCTGTATGAACTGCTGCTGGGGAAGCGACCGTTTTCTGGCACGCCCCTAGAGCTCATGGTCGCCCACATCAATCAGCGGCCCCAGGTACCCGATACCCTGCCCCAGCCCTTACAAGACCTGTTAATCAAGGCTCTACAAAAGCTGCCAGGTCGTCGATTTGCCTCGGCAGCCGCCATGCACGCTGCCGTTCAAGCCACGGCAGCCCAGCTCTTGGCAGATCCCCCCCCTGCCACAATTTCTGCCACATTCCCCTTTCAGGCGACGACTGAAATTCAGTTATCCCAGCCCCTAACTCAACTGGCGGTAGATCCCCAGGGGCTAGTGTTGGCTGGGCCCCAAGGACTCACCTGGCAGCCCACAGCGGGGACTCTGCCAACCGCTAAGTTT
>PXDR01000243.1 GCA_003566335.1 Cyanobacteria bacterium T3Sed10_344R1 | reverse complement strand
CGGATAGGCTGCAACTGCCGGTGGCTTACTTGGTCTGCAACCAGTCGCCCCCCGTGGACGGCAAACCCAGCCTAATGACCTTCCGGGAAGTGGAAACCCTGTTCCATGAGTTTGGCCACGGTTTGCAGCACATGTTGACCCGCGTGGACTACACCGGGGCAGCAGGCATCAACAATGTGGAGTGGGATGCGGTTGAGCTACCCAGTCAGTTTATGGAGAACTGGTGCTACCACCGGGGGACCCTGTTGCAGTTGGCCCGCCACTACGAAACGGGGGAACCGCTACCCGAGGCGGACTACCTCAAGATCCTGGCGGCGCGCACCTTTATGCCCGGTAGCGCTATGTTGCGTCAGGTGCATTTCGGCTGGGTAGATATTGAGCTACACCACCGCTATCAGCCCGGGGGGTCGGAGACGATTTGGCAGGTGCGCGATCGCATCGCCCAAACCACCACCGTCTTGCCGCCCCTCCCCGAAGATGCCTTCCTGTGCGCCTTTGGCCACATTTTTGCTGGGGGGTATGCAGCGGGCTACTACAGCTACTTCTGGGCAGAAGTGCTCAGCGCTGACGCCTTTTCTGCCTTTGAAGAAGTGGGCTTAGAGGATGACGCTGCGATCGCAGAAACCGGTCGCCGTTTTCGCGATACTGTACTGGCCCTAGGCGGCAGTCAGCACCCAATGACGGTGTTCAAAGCCTTCCGAGGCCGGGAACCCAGCACAGCCGCCTTACTACGCCATCGGGGGTTAATAGCTGCTTAGGTAACTGACCAACGCTTGATTTCATCAACATGAAAAAAGCCGCCTAGAGGCGGCTTTTTTCATGCTCAGTCTAAATTTTGTCCTGGGTGCGCCGCAGATCTGGGGTAGAACTTGCCCAGGCTTGCCAGTCCCGACCACAAGTTGGGTGAACTGTTACACCGGATACTTACAGCCTCCCGTCACTCTAGTCTATGGTCACAGTGTTATTGCCCAAGTTGTCACTATAGATTGCTGCTATATTCAGGCCGGAAGCCCCTAGAGACTCTCAACGCCAATGGGCAAATGGAGCGATTAACGCCATCAAGCAGACGGTTAGCGTTCTGCCCCCCACTAGTCATCTGCGTTGCTCCCCCCGGCCCATTCAAGCGAAGAATCTCCTGCTGACTGCGCTGACTCGTTTGTCCTCTCTGCAAACCGCTTACTCATGTCAAATCATCGCCGTCTCGCTGCATTTAACCGCGAACAGTCCCTACTCAGCACCCTAACCCGCCGCCGTTTTTTGCAGTTTGCTGCAACAGCCTCTGCGGCGGCAGCCACGACTCGCCTAACCGCCTGTGGCAGTAGCAATGACGAAGGGGAAGTCACGGGGGCTGCCGTTGGCAACAGCACCCTGCGGGTCTTGTCTTGGCCGGGCTATGACGAGCCTGAAGTGATTGATGGCTTCAAAGAAGAATTTGGAGTCGAGGTTGAATTTCGCACCTATCTAGGCGGGGAGCAAATGCTCCAGTTCTATAATCAGTCTCCCCAGGGCACCTTTGATGTGTTGATTGCTGATGGGGAATATGTTGAGCGCTTGGTCGCCCTAGACGCCCTCGAAGCGTTGAATCCTGATGATTTTCCCAACTTGGGAGACTACTACCCGGAGTATCAAGACTTCGCCGGGTTTTTCCATGATGGCGAAATGATGGCGGTAGGAGCGCGCTTCGGTAACTACGGCATTGCTTTCAATCAAGATCTGATTGACCCGGCAGCAGTGACGAGTTGGGACTTTTTGCTGGAGGACAGCCTGCGGGGCCAAGTGGCGCTGTTTGACTGGTATCTCCCCAACATGGGGAACGCCAGCTTGGCCCTGTTCCCAGATACCAGTAATCCCTATGACCTCAGCGATAGCCAGCTAGAAGAAGTGCGCCAGTGGATGCTGCGCTTAAAGCCCAATACCTCCCTGATTAGCACCAACATTCAGGATATTGTCACCGGCTTTCTCAGCGGCAACATTACGGTCGGGCCAGTGGGAGACTGGGTGATCCAGAATGCGATCGCAGACAATAATCCTCAGTTCACGGCAGTTGTCCCCAGCGAAGGCGCAATCCGCTGGAGCGAAGCCGCAGCAGTCTGTACTGGTGCCCCCAACCCAGATCTAGCCTTGGCCTGGGTGCAGTACATGACCCGCCCTGAGGTGCAGGCCCGTTTAGCCAATGCCCAAGCCTACAAGGGCATTGCCCCCAACCTAGAGGCCGCAGACTTCTTAGAACAAGACGAAAAAGAACTGCTGGGCTATATTCCAGCTCCGAGCGATCCAGATAAGTTGTTGATCGAAGTGCAGCTAGAGCGCACCTTTGCCCGTCAACTTCCTGTTCAACAGCAAGAGCAAGCCTGGCAAAATATCTACAACGAGTTCAAGACCGCGTAGGCTAAGGGTTGGCCAGGGACGCTGTTCCCAGCCCCTGGTCGTTTGGCTCTCTTGAGTTGCCAATAAATTGCCGACCCGGCTAATCCCATGGCGTCTTCTTCCAATAGCTTGACTTCTAATAGCTTGACCAGTTCTGATCTCGAACTGATTGATATTTCTAAGCGGATCGGCCCCCAGGTGGTGGTTCGCCCCCTAACCCTGACGGTTCGCGCTGGGGAATTTGTCGCAATTATGGGGCCAAGCGGTTGCGGCAAAACCACCCTACTGCGGTTGATCGCCGGACTAGCCAGTCCCTCTAGCGGCCAGATTCGGCTGGGGGGCGTAGACATCAGCTATCGCCCGGTGAATCAGCGCAATACCCCCATGGTCTGGCAGAACTTTGCCCTGTTTCCCCATCTGCGGGTGCAGCAAAATATTGCATTTGGCCTAACGTTGCGATCGCACAACAAAGCAGACGTTAAGCGTAAGGTCGAAACCGTCGCCGCCATGGTGGGCCTCGGAGACCTGCTAAAACGGCGCGTCGATCAGCTCAGTGGCGGCCAAAAGCAGCGGGTTGCCCTGGCCCGCGCCCTGGTCACCGAACCCCCGATTCTACTGCTCGATGAACCCATGAGCGCCCTAGATGCTCATCTGCGGCTGCGAATGCAGGGGGAACTCAAACGGCTGCAGCAAACCCTCGGCATTTCCTTTATCTACGTCACCCACAACCAGAACGAAGCCTTTGCCATGGCCGATCGCGTGGTGGTGATGAACCAAGGCCGAATTGAGCAAGTGGGCAGTCCAACCGAGATTTACACCCGCCCCACCACCCACTTCGTCGCCGAGTTCGTCGGCAACAACAACCTGCTAGACGGCACCCTGAGCGACTTGCAGCCCGACACCCTCACGGTTAAGTGGGCTCAAGGCCAACTCATCGCCCATCGCACCGACAAACGCCATAAACCCGGAGAAGCCGTCACCGCAGTAGTGCCCGCCGATAAGTTTGTCACCCACCCCCACCCCGACTATCCCAATCACCTCAAAGCCACCGTGCGAGGCCGAGAATTCCTCGGGTCGCAAATCAGCTACTTGCTGGACACCGCCACCGGCCAGGAAATTAAAATGGTGCGTCAAGAAGCCTTTAGCCAGCCCCCTCTGCCCGTCAATACCGAAATTGACTTATTCTGGCGGGTCGAAGATACCCTTCTGCTAGGCGAAGTTGACCCTCTGGTCGAAGCCTAAGACTACCTGGGGAAAAACAAAAAAGGGAGGCAGTTGCCTCCCTTTTTTATTCGGACTCTAAGTCAGAGACTCTAAGTCAGGTTAAATGCACCTGATTAGCCCAGCAGCGCTTTGGCCCGGCTTAGCACATTCTCTGTGGTGAAGCCGAACTCCTTCATTACCGTGCCGCCGGGGGCAGAGGCCCCGAAGCGCTCTACGCCGATGACATCGCCTTCGGTGCCCACGTAGCGGCACCAGCCCATGGAGATGCCTGCCTCTACCGCCAGGCGCTTGGTTACGGCCTTGGGCAGCACCGACTCTTGATAAGCAGCATCCTGGGCGTCAAACAGTTCCCAAGACGGCATTGAGACGACGCGGACTTTCTTGCCTTCCGCTCGCAGCTTGTCAGCTGCTTCAACGCAGAGCTTCACTTCGCTGCCGGTGCCGATCAAAATCAGGTCGGGGGTGCCGTCGCTGTCAGAGAGCACGTAAGCGCCCTTGGCTACCGCATCAATCGAGGAACCGTCCAGGTTTGGCAGCCCTTGGCGGGAGAAGGCCATCAGGGTGGGAGCCTTGCGGTTAGCAACTGCAATCTTGTACGCCCCAGACGTTTCATTGCCGTCCGCTGGACGAATCACCGTCAGGTTTGGAATTGCCCGCAGGGAAGCAATGGTTTCTACCGGCTGGTGGGTGGGGCCATCTTCACCCAGACCAATGGAGTCGTGGGTCATCACGTAGATCACCCCAGCTTGGGACAGGGCTGACAGTCGAATGGCTGCCCGCATGTAGTCCGCAAATACTAAGAAGGTGGCACAGTAGGGAATCAACCCAGAGTTATGCAGAGCAATGCCGTTACAGATTGCGCCCATGCCGTGCTCCCGCACGCCAAACCGCAGGTTGCGGTTCTCGTAAGCGCCTTTCTGGAAACTGCCGGAGATTTTTAGCTCCGTTAGGTTGGAGTGGGTTAGGTCAGCCGACCCGCCAATTAGCTCGGGCAGCACCGGAGCCAAGGCGTTGAGGGTGGCTTCAGAGGTTTTGCGGGTTGCCAGCGCTTTGTCTTCTGGGGTGTAGACCGGCAGGGAATCGGCCCAGTTTTCCGGCAGCTTGCCAGCGATCATCCGCTCAAATTCAGCGGCTTCGGTGGGGTACTTCGTCCGGTAAGCCGCCAGGGTTTCGTTCCATCCTGCTTCGTAGCTTGCTCCGCGCTCCACTGCCTTGCGCAGGTGGTTAAGGGCATCAGCGGGCACCTCAAAGTCGCCATAGCGCCAGTCCAGGTTCTCCCGGGTTGCCTTGATTTCATCTCCCCCTAGGGCTGCACCGTGCACACCTGCGGTGTTTTGCTTGTTGGGAGAGCCGTAGCCAATGGTGGTGGTGACTTTAATCAAGCTAGGCTTGTCGGTCACAGCTTTAGCCGCTTCAATCGCTTTGGCGATCGCATCTAAATCTTCGTTGCCATCTTCCACATGGATGACGTGCCAGCCATAGGCTTCAAACCGCTTACCTACGTCCTCGGTGAAGGAAATGTCGGTAGAGCCGTCAATGGAAATATGGTTGTCGTCATAGAGGGCAATCAGCTTACCCAGACCTAGGTGACCGGCCAAAGAGCAGGCTTCCCCAGACACCCCTTCCATGTTGCAGCCATCGCCCAGGATTGCGTAGGTGTAGTGATCAACCAGTTCAGCATCGGCACGGTTGAACTTGGCGGCGAGATGGGCTTCGGCCATGGCTAGACCGACGGCGTTGGCAATCCCTTGACCCAGGGGGCCAGTGGTGACTTCGATCCCCGCAGTTTCAAAGTTCTCGGGGTGGCCCGGGGTGCGAGCGCCCCACTGACGAAAGCTCTTGATGTCATCTAGAGTGACGCTGTCATAGCCCACAAGGTGCAGCAGAGCATACTGCAACATGCAGCCGTGACCAGCGGACAGCACAAAGCGATCGCGGTTGAACCACTGCGGGTTCTTGGGGTTGAACCGCATGAACTTATCCCACAGCACAAACGCCATGGGCGCTGCGCCCATGGGTAGACCAGGGTGACCTGACTTGGCTTTTTCAACCGCATCAATGGCTAAAAACCGGATCGAATTAATGCAGAGCTTTTCAAGGGATTGGGTTGCAACAGCCATAGGTTCTACTAACTCGCTAACAACGTGTAATGGATGGATAACCGGATGCGTAACTGGAAAATTGGATCGGGCAATGGGGAAACTGATGAACCAACCAAGGTGGGGAAAAGCTCGGAAAAGTCAGGATGCCAGCCTGCCTGGGTTGAGTTGCCTGCATCGCGCTGCCCGCGTCGAACTGGCGGCGTTGGCCAGAGCGCATTGACCCAGTGTGCAGACAGGTAAGCGTGAGCCCCTGCCGGGTCGCCCAACTGGGGGCATCATCCCATCCCAGCGGAAGCTGGATCAACCCGAGATGGCTTAGGGCTGGGCTTCTTCAGCCGGTCTCCCGACTCAGCGCCTGCTTAGCGGATGTCTAAGACTGGAAATAGAGATGCGATCGCATCGTCTCTCCCCTGTTCACCCCTGCGCCATGATGCTGCTGTAGCCTGCTGGCAACCTTGACCCGACAGTGATCCGGGTCAGACCAAACCAGGGTTCGCCCCATCGCCACTGTCAAAGACTTGACTCAATCAGCTGCCTTGGGCTAGCTGATGAACTATGAGTCATTATACCTATGACCGTTCGACAGCGATAGTACGGTATCCGTAACTACTGTATCTCGCTAGGGTTTGTACTTGCGGAAGGCAAGGGTGACATTGTGCCCGCCAAAGCCAAATGAGTTGGACAACACCACATCCACCGTCAACGCTCTAGCCTGATTGGGCACATAGTCGAGGTCACAGCCCTCATCAGGATTTTCCAGGTTCATGGTGGGGGGAACTTGGTCATGCACCATCGTCAGGGTGGCAGCGACAGCCTCAATCCCGCCCGATCCTCCGAGGAGGTGGCCGGTCATCGACTTAGTTGAGCTGATCGCCACCTTGTAAGCCTGATCCCCTAGGGCCGTTTTAATTGCCTGGGTTTCTGTCGGATCATTGGCTGGGGTGCTTGTCCCGTGGGCATTGATGTAGCTCACCTGATCTGGGGTGAGATTGGCATCTTTCATCGCCAGCTGAATGCAGCGAGCCGCCCCTTCCCCGCCGGGTACGGGGGCCGTCATATGGTAGGCATCACAGGTCATGCCATAGCCCACCATTTCGCCGTAGATTTTGGCTCCTCGGCTGCGGGCGTGTTCCAACTCTTCGAGCAGCAAAATGCCGCAGCCTTCGCCAATCACAAAGCCATCGCGATCGCGATCGAACGGGCGACTGGCATGAAGCGGGTCGTCATTACGAGAGGTGAGAGCACGGGCTGAGGCAAACCCGGCGACAGAAAGGGGCGTCACAGCTGCTTCGGTGCCGCCGCAGATCATGGCCTGGGCATAGCCTTGCTGCACTAGCCGAAAGGCATCACCAATCGCGTTAGACCCAGCCGCACAGGCGGTCACGGCACAAGAGTTGGGGCCTTTGGCTCCCAGGTGAATCGCCGTTAGACCAGCGGCCATGTTGGCGATCATCATCGGCACCATGAAGGGGCTACAGCGGCTTGGCCCCCGATTCAGGTAAACCTCTTGCTGTTCTTCCATCACCCGCAGCCCGCCGACGCCAGTGCCAATCATCACCCCGACTTGCTCGGCGTTGAGGTCGGTGATGTCAAATTGCGCGTCGGCCAGAGCTTGTTTACTGGCGGAAACCGCAAATTGAGCAAAGCGATCCATGCGCTTGGCGTCTTTGCGATCCATATAGGCTAGGGGGTCAAAGCCTTTTACCTCGGCAGCAATCTTACAGGTGTGATGCTGAGGATCAAAGGCCGTGATTGGCCCTACTCCACTGCGACCCGTGGTGAGCCCTTGCCAATACTCATCAGGGGTGTTGCCCAATGGAGTAATGGCCCCAAGGCCCGTAATCACAACGCGCTTTCGGTCTGAATTTGCCATGGTCTGAAACAGTGAGCCGCTTGGTTGCTAGGGGTCGCTAATGTCAGTCGCTAATGTCAACAGGGACGAGTTAACGGGGACGAGGAAAACAATAAACGCCAGCTGAGAATAAGCCAGATGGCGCAGGTGGGCGGTTTGCCTAGGCAAGGCCGTGGTTACGACTCGATTGCCCAGGCTGACAGGGGGCGGTTAAGCCGCCGCTTTTTCTTTGATGAAGTCAATGGCGGCCTGAACGGTGCCAATGCCTTCTGCCGCATCGTCGGGAATTTCGATGTCGAATTCTTCTTCGAGAGCCATCACCAACTCCACTACGTCGAGGGAATCAGCACCAAGATCGTTGGCAAAGCTGGCCTCGGGCTTAACCTCTGAGGCATCGACGCCTAGCTGTTCAGCGACGATTTTTTGAACTTTTTCAAAAATTTCGTCTTGGCTCATGT
>PXDR01000398.1 GCA_003566335.1 Cyanobacteria bacterium T3Sed10_344R1 | reverse complement strand
GGCAAGGGGGAAGTAGGCGTAAAGGTTGGGGATTTGGCCGTGGCGATGGCCAAGATCCTCTAGGGCCACGGCTTCGCGCTCAAACAGCCCCTGGGCCAACTGCATTTGATCGGGGGTGAGGTTGCCGCTGGGCTGAAACTGCTTGACCACGCAGCGGCGGCGGGTCGGCGTGTAGCGATCGCGGGCTAAAAATGCGGCCCCAAATCCACCTTTACCCAGCAACCGCTCTGGCAAGTAGCGACCCACCAAAATTAACGGCATCCCGCAGGTGGTGCAGTACTTTTGCTGCACGGTTTTAAGCACCTTGGGATCGTCGAGATCGCTGAAATGGTTGGTGGGTTTGGGGCAGGATGGACGGGTGCAGTGAAGCTCCATGTCGCCGGGGGATTAGGGAGTGCCAGAGTCGGTGGGTTGGGGCTCAGCTGCCACTGCTTTGCCGTTGCTGAGCGCAGCAGCGCCGCTGGCTTTGCGCAGTTCTCTCGGATTTTCTTTCTTAAATTCTATTTCTCGATTGGTGAACTGGGGCAGAATTTCTCGGGTAAAGGCTTCTGCGGCTTTCGATCGATAGCGATTGGGGTTGAAAATCACGGACAGGGTGCGATTTACGACAATAGAGTCGATTTTGGCCCGGTGAAGCACGCCCATTTGCAGCTCTTTTTCAATCGCAGAAATCGATACAAAGGCCACCCCTAACCCAGACTGCACAGCGTTCTTGATCGCCTCGATTGAGTTCAGCTCCATCTCAATCCGCAGTCGTCGGGTTTCAATGCCGCTGCGGGTCAGCACCTGGTCAATCACTTTACGAATCGTGGATTGAGAGTCGAGGGCAATGAAGTTGAGCTTATAGAGGTCTTCTCGCTGGATAATCGGCTGGCCCGCTAGAGGGTGAAACACCGGCATGATCAGGGCCAGTTCATCTTCGGCGTAGGGGATGATCTCTAGGCAGTCCTGGAGTTCTGTGGGCACTTCGCCGCCAATGATGGCCAGGTCTACTTGACCGTTAGCGATGCTCCAGGAGGTGCGGCGGGTGGAGTGGACATGGAGTTGCACCGCAACGTCGGTATAGCGCTGGCGAAATAGGCCAATCATCCGGGGCAACAGGTAGGTGCCGGTGGTTTGGCTGGCCCCGACGATGAGGGTGCCCCCCTGCAAGTTCTGGAGGTCTTCAATCGCGCGGCAGGTTTCTTGGCAGAGGCTGAGGATGCGATCGCCATAGCTCAGCAGCAGATGTCCGGCTTCGGTCAACTGCGCCCGGCGTCCCCCTCGGTCAAACAGTGGCACATCCAACTGCCGCTCTAGGTTCTGCACCTGTAGACTCACGGCAGGCTGCGACACATAGAGGCTGTCAGCGGCTCGCTTAAAGCTGCCTTCGGTGGCAATGGCCTTAAGAATCCTGAGCTGATCGAGGGTAAACGGAAGGTCAGACATGACGGCTAAACCCGAAAACTGAGGAAAATGAGAGACACTTCAAGGCCAGAAAGTAGCAGGACATGAGACGACTGCCCATAACGGGGGAAAAATAATCAGTAGAAGAATCAGTAGAAGACGATTGGCGAGTTGGAGGACGTATTCGACCAAGAACAGCTAGGGGAGGACGATTCAGAAAAGATGGCTAGGGATTTACAGGGAAACAGCAGGGTATTTGGCAGGGTATTTGACAATGCGGTTCAATCAACCGATAAGCTGATGCAGGATATACGGCACCCCAATGGGAAACGGCTAACGGCAGTCCTGACCGTTGATTGACGCTGGCGCAGGTCAGCGCTGAATCGGGAGGGTGCGGCAGGTCAGTAGGCTCTGAGACAATTCTGAGACAATGGGAACTGGAGAAAGACAGCGTCTCAGTCTGGGAATATTCTCCTTAGGGGCCAGAGCAGTCCCATCAACCTAGAACAGACTCGCTAGAGCGGACTAGCAGCACACACACCTTGAACTGAATTTCCCTAAGCCGCCTAGACGGCTAGAACAGACGGCTAGGGGCCGCCAATCGCCCAAAGTGTTCTCCTATGACACAAGACGTACCACTTCAGCCCGGGAATTACGCCCGTATAGTTAACATTTATTTATGAAGCGGCAGGTTGTTCAGGACTTTCTGAATTTACCAGGAATTGCGGGTGTTGCCCTAATGGATGGGCGGGTGCGCCCCTGTTTCCTGGGCATTGATCGGGGGCTTAATTTTCAGCAAAAGGAAGCCCTAACCCAGGGCATTCACCAAGTTGTCGAAACGACGCCGCCAAATTTGCAGGCGTTTTCGTTTCGGTTTGCGGAGCGAACGATTGAAATTTATAAGCTCAATCGGGGCATTATTTTGCTGGTGATGACTGGAGAAAAGTTGGTGCGGAGCCATTACCGCCAAGCGTTAGCCGCCCTGCAGGCGGCGCTAGAGGCAGATCCGCAAAATGTTGTGGCGACGTTTCGCATGGCGGTGGGCAGCACGACCCTGCCGGATCAAAACTACTGGCAAAAAACGGAGTCGCCGGTTGTGGCGGCAGTGCCGTCGCCCCCCGCGACAAGCAGTGCCCCGCCGGTTGCGCCGCCGCCAGTTCCCCCACCCCCCACCTCTGCCCCCGGGGAAGCCTATACGGAGGCTGATGCGATCGCAGCCCTGAACACCCTAAGCGAAGTCACCAGTCACTACTTGGGCCGCACCGTGGTCAGCAATACCTGGAATGCCACCCGTCCCCTGCTACCCTGGCTGAGCAGCCTAACCATTGATCGGGAAGGCGGATTTCAGCCCGCCAACCCTGGCAACCCTAGTCCCCTCACCCCCGAACAAATCGACGGTTTGCGGCGATGGGTACAAGCCTTCCAGAAAAAAGGATCCCGCATCATTCGAGACTTCCCCAAGATCGTCCGTCAGCGCCTGGAAGCTCGGCTGGTGGAGTTGCTGTATCCGCCGGGCGGCGATGACTCAGGCTAGGACGCCGTGAGGTGATCCGCGTCTACGCGTTTGCCTGACTTCTACTCGCTTCATCGACCCACCAGGCGCTAAGCCTGGACGTTCCCGACCTTATTTCCCGCTGTAGGTATCTGTCATGGCTAAGATTGTCCGGCTCGAACCCATTGCTCAAGAGAGCGCGATTGAAACCAACGGCAATCTGCTGTCGGTGCTGCTGAATAAAGACCTAGACGTCTTAAAAGAATGCGGCGGGCGGGGGATGTGCGCCACCTGCCACATCTACGTCAACCAAGGGATGACTTCCCTGACCCCGATTAACCGCCGCGAACAGCGCACCCTGGAGGTGATTACCTCCTGTAAGCCCAATTCGCGCCTAGCCTGCCAGTCTCGGGTGATTGGGGATGGGGTAGTGGTTGAAGTCCCCCCCGGTATGTACGTCAATTCGCTCCAAGACATCGAGGCTCTGATTGGTCGCCGGGCCGATCAAGATCTGCTGCACCCGATTACTGGGGAAGTGCTGGTAGAAACCGGCAAGCTGATTACCCGCTCTGTGCTGAAGCAGCTTGAAGACACCACCAGCTTCAAGGTCGGCGCTTATTTCCAGCAATCTACGGATTATTAAGCCCCTGAACCCCTTAGATTCGCGCCAACGGCAGTTCCCTTGGGCTAGGGACTCAGCTCAGACAGGGTGACCAGGGTATAGCCCCGTTGCTGGATTTCGGGCACGACAGCAGCGAGGGTTTGGGCGGTGCGCTGCCCCCAGTAGCCCGATTGGCCATCTCGGTAGCTGTCATGGAGAACGATGATTTCCCCTGGCTGTAGATTGGCCAGGATTTGGCGTTGGGCAAAGGCTGACCAGGGAAGATGGGTGTCGTAGGGAAAAATTGAGCCCAGGACGGTGCGGTAGCCGTGGCGGGTTGCGATCGCAACCATGTCTTGACTGTAAAATCCCCCAGCAGGCCGCAACCAGCGGGGCGACGGGACTGACTCCGCCGGATCGACAGCCCGAGCCAACCCGTCCCGCAGGATGGCATCTGCCGCTAGAAGATCCTGCTCATACTCTTCGATTGGCTGCTGAATGCTCGGCTCATCCCGCATCAGATGATTGCCCAGCTCGTGGCCCTGCTCAACCATGGCGTCGATTAGCTCAGGATGGGCCTCTGCCCGCTCGCCAATCACAAAGAAAGTGGCCTGGGCATCGTGCTCAGCCAGCACCGCTAAAATTTTGGGTGTGGTATCGGGGTCAGGGCCATCATCAATCGTTAGGGCGATGGGCTGCTGGGGAGCATCGGCAGGCCAGGGCTGAAAAAACACCGCCCCTGGAGCGACCCGCAGCACGGCTCGAAACAGCCAGCGGGGCTGAAAAAACGCTAGGGCTAGACTGCCCACCAGCGCTGCTACCCCAAGGCCGCCGCCGATAGCCCAGAGCATTTTGCGATTAGGCATGGTTTCCCCCTCGTTTCCGCCTCATTGATGGTCTTCCCCCTTAGGGGAACAGCGGTTGGGTGTCTGCTTCTCCTAAGGGAATATCAGCCGCTGGATTCAAGCCAGTTTGTTCGGCAATGGCAAGGGCGGCGACTTTTTGATTGCGCAAACTAATCCAGAGGCTGCAGTGGTCGGCGGCTACCGTGACCACGACCATAGCCCCATGGCGACTCAAGCGACAGGCGGCTTTGTAGAGCTGTGCCCGCTCGGCAGCCTGAACTGTGCGGAGTCGGTAAAACAAATCTTTTTGACAGTGCAGACCGTCCTGTAAGTGGTGATTAAACCAAAATTTAAACGGTTGAACTGATCGCTCATCAATAACTTGGGGCAGCACGATTGATAGACAAAAAGAAGGGATGTCGTCGTGGGGAAAATGCTGAGATGCCCACCCACAGTCTATTCTACCCGCGACCTCCGGGAGAATACCGTCTTCTGCTTGTCCCAATGCCTCCGTACTGCTGCTCACCCTGACTGCGCTGTTGCTGCACCTGGCCCCACCATTGCTCCATCACGGCGTTCCATCACGGCCCGGATGATGGCTCAACTGGCCCAACAAGATTGCTTAGCCATGGCTGACTGCACTAGGGAAGTCAGTACATCTGGGTTGAGGGGACGCACCAGAAAACCGTCTAGCTCTGGATTTTCTTCTTGATAAAACCAGCTAGGTGCGTTGGAGTCGGTTAGGGCAACAATCGTCACCCCAGCTGTGTTCATTGCCTGTCGCAGTCGGCGAACTAGGGTTTGAGACCAGGACTGATTGCCACCGGCCAAAATAATCAGGTAGGGCGGAAGTTGGGCGGCTCGATGCACCGCTTGCTCAAAAGAGTCTGCCACGTAAACGTGGCAACGCTGATGATCAGGCAGAGTTTGGTCAAGTAGGGACTCAATTAACCTGAAATGATTTGAGTGCTGGTCAAGAACCAGAATGTAGCCGTTTGAATGTGTCATTGCCAGAGGCTGCGCTACGTAGCTGTATAGTATCTAGCTATCGTGCTCAGGATCATCCCTTATTTACGGCTGAAAAGGTTGGTCTATCAAGGGTTATAACCCGATAAAGAAAGCTGATTTCCTTTGGCTTTTTTTAGGTTTCTTGCGATCGCAATTTATTCACAGTTAGCAACATTAGTTGCAGTTCTAGACCTAACGTTACAATCGCTAGGCCAACCTTAAAACATTATGAAAAATAGCAGGATTTGCCCCACAATCAATCCCAAATCAGTCAAGGAGAAACTGAGTTGTCCCTCCCTAAGTGACGGCTAGCTCAAACTTTCTACATTGCTTGAAGCTTTGCTTTAAGGATTGGCCTTAAGGATTGGGTTGGCGGCTAGCCTGAGCCGCTTTTAAGAGAAATTAACGAATTCTAGGGAGAAAGTCGGGCCTTTTGGGCGCGATTCTCTTCATACCATTGGGCGATCGCAGGTACCCAGGCTTGAAAATGGGGCCAGATGCGATCGCAGAGCTTCTGGCACTCCAACTGCGCATCGGCTTTCCAGCGCAAATCCAGCAGGTGCATCAGACTGCGCACGTTCGCCGACAGCACCCAATGCTGGCGCACGTCGAAGGGAATCAGCCCCCGAGCATGTTCTTCGGACAATCCTTGGGAGAGCCGCAGGGCATAGCGATCGCAGGCCGCCCGACACCAGTCCAAATCTTCCTGGCGCTGCTCTGGCGTGTACTCATAGCGCTTGCCCTGGCGATCGGTGTACTTGCCCAGGGGCCGCAGGTAAAACACCTCTTCGACATCCCGCTTGCCGGTGGGGACATCGAGAATGCGCTGACTGGTATACCGGTTGGACTGAACATCGAATGATAGCCCTACCCGATGAGTCCGGATTTGTTGCATGGTGCTGTGGGGAAACCAGCCGCAGTTCAGCACGATTTGCGGATGTTCCAATGGCCCATAGTGGCCGCGATTGCCTTTGAGTAAGTTGCGGATTACCAGGGGGCCGCAGTCCGTTTCGCTGGGCCACTGGTCGCGTCCGGCCCAGACAAAGTCTTCGGCGTAGTCCTGGTGCATGGCCGCGTAGATGGTCTGCTGGGGGTTTGGGGTCTGGGTAATAACCTCGACGGTGAAGCGATCCATCTTGCTTTAGCTATCCTCTTCAGTCACGTATTCAGTCACGTATTCAGGCACGTATTCGACAGCGGCGTGTTTTTGCCGCTGGGGCGGGTCAGTTTTGAGCCGCACGACCGGGCGGGTTTCGGCAGGCAGTTGGTGTGAAGTTGGGGTGGATTGAGCGCCCGGAGGCTGGAGTTGCTCCAGGCTGCGGCGCAGGGCCAGGCGCACCCCCGGTTCCGCTTCCCGGCGCAGGCACAGGCGCAGGCAGTCGGTGAGGTGCGATCGCAGCTCTACCCCCTCATCCCCGACTGCGGCCAAGGCTTGCTGGGTGACTTGCCGCAGGGTCACCAGCCGCACGAGGGGATCTTCATCCTTGAGCTGCAACACCTGTTGTTCTAGGGTGGGCGGGGCGGTGGTGATTTGCTGAGCCTGTTGGGCCACGAGGGCCAAGGTCAGCGCGCTAATCACGCCCTGGCTAATTAACGCGAAGGCAATCCAAGAATTATCCAGGCTTTGCCAAAGGGCGGCAGCCAAAAAAGTTGCCAGACCGGGAAGTGCGATCGCACCCACTTTCATCCCGGCAGACCGATGCTGCCGTAACCAGGCCAGCCCCTGCTGTCGCTGCTGGGGTGTGGTGTGACGCAGCCAGCGGCCCGTGCCCCAACTTGCCCCAACCCCCAGGGCCAGCCGCCAGTCGATCACCAGCAGCACTAGTCCCGTAATCACCACCCCCCAAGGAGAAAATCCTGTGTCCTGGCTGGGGTAATTCCGGTTAGATCGAGCCGTGCTGCCCACCAAAATTGGGCGCATCAATCGGGTAAATTCTCCCATTGCCGCTTGTAGGGCTGACTCCTGTGCCACCAGACTTCCCTTCTTGACTGACGCTAATCAAACGCTGAAATAATCCCTGAGATCATCCCTGAGATGATCCCTGCAACAATCGCTAAACCGATCCGCAGATAGTCAGCCTACCCTAAGCTTGGGGGCTTATCGAGAGGTTTAAGGTTCTATGCCGATGCTGTCACCAGCCCAGGGTGCCGGGACTGCCCTTGAACGGGCCGATGATGTTGGCCGTAATCCAGCCGCCGTAAAAGTCGCCGGGTTGGGCTTCGACAGTTTCGCCATCGACTTTGCACAGTTCCATCCGGGAGGGATAGAAGGCGAGATAGTCGCGGATCGGCTCAAAGTTCGGGGTGGGGCTGGGGTAGGCCCACGCTGCATTTTCGGCCCGTTGATCGTTCACCTCAACGCTGTAGTAGGTGGCTAGGCCCTTCCATTCGCAGAAGCTTTGTCGAGGGCTGGAGATCAGGTACTGCATCTGCACGTCGTCGGGGGGCAGATAGTAGGTGGGCGGATGGCTGGTTTCTAGCACCCGCTGGGCGCGGCAGGTGTCGGCAATCATCACTTGGTTAAACCAGATTTGCACCCGCTGGCTGGTCGGCTCTAGGCGCGGGGGCCGGGGATAGTCCCAGACGGATTCTTGGGCGGGAGGTGAAGACATAGCCAGAGAAGAGAGGTCAGAGAGAGCGGGGCAACTGGCCCGTCTTATCCTACCAAGACGGATTCTGGGGAAGGGGGTGGGGGGG
>PXDR01000034.1 GCA_003566335.1 Cyanobacteria bacterium T3Sed10_344R1 | reverse complement strand
CTAAGCTAAACACCTCAAATACCCCGTTGGGTCGCCGGTACTGGGTGGTGGTGTTGGGGATCAGGCTAACGCCGATGATCGCCTTGCCCTCGGGGCCAATTTCTGGGGTGACGGTCACGTCAACCTCTCGCTGACCGCGACGTAGGGTGAGCGCAATCGGTTCTTCTGGGCTCTCTTGGATGAACTGAATGAACTCTTGAATCGTGTTTTCTTCAGCGTCCAGGGGTTCACCGTTGGCGGCAATGATCACGTCACCCACCCGGATGCCCGCCTGGGCCGCAGGGCTGGTGTCAGACATCACCTGGGGCACTAGGACACCGGGTTGAAGGTTAAAAGCATCGGGGACGCCCACCCCAGTGAACTGAACCACAAATACTAGGTAGGCAAACACCAGGTTGGCGATCACCCCAGCGCTAATCACGATCGCCCGATCAAAGATGGGGCGGTTCTTCAGCAGGTCAGGATCGGTCGGAGGAATCTCGCTGTCGGGATCATCATCGGGAAAGCCGACGAAGCCCCCCAGGGGAAAGGCCCGGATCGCGTACTCAGTCTCCGGCCCCTGGTACTTCCACAGAATGGGGCCGAAGCCGATGGAAAAGCGGTTGACGTGGATGCCTTGGAGCCGAGCGGCCATAAAGTGGCCCAACTCATGCACCACAATCAAGAGCGCTAAAACCGCGATCGTAGCCAGTACGAACATAGAAAATGCTAAAAGTTGCTAAACGCTTTTCCTATTCTAGGGAATTCTGTAGAGTTCCACGGCGATACCAAGTCCAGCTCAGGATCTGGAGTGTTCCTGTCAGCAAAACTCTAGCTCTGGACTTGGCTTGGATTTAGAGCACCGCTCGCCCCAGGTAAGGCTGTAAAACTTCAGGCACCTGAACGGTGCCGTTGGGCTGTTGGTAGTTCTCTAGGATGGCGGCCATCGTTCGACCAATGGCTAGACCGGAACCGTTGAGGGTGTGGACAAACTGGGTGCCTTTCTGGCCGCTGGTCTTAAAGCGAATGTTGGCCCGTCGCCCCTGAAAGTCGCCGCAGTTGGAGCAGCTAGAGATTTCCCGGTACTTGTCTGCTGAGGGCAGCCAGACTTCTAGGTCGTAGGTGCGCACGGCAGAAAAGCCCAGATCCCCGGTGCAGAGTTCTAGGACGCGGTAGGGCAGGTTCAGGGCTTGCAGCACCCCTTCGGCATCGGCTAGCAGCGCCTCTAGGGCAGTCGCCGACTGGTCGGGATGGACGAATTTGTACATCTCCACCTTGTTGAACTGGTGCAGGCGAATCAGCCCTCGGGTGTCGCGGCCATAGCTCCCCGCTTCTCGACGGAAGCAGGGGGTGAAGGCGCAGTAGTGCAGAGGCAGGTCGCTGTCAGCCAGGATTTCGTCCCGGTGCAGGCTGGTGACGGGGACTTCGGCGGTGGGGGTGAGCCACAGGTCATCGTTTTTGCACTGGAAGCTTTCTTCGGCAAATTTGGGCAGTTGGCCTGAGGCTTGCAGGGAGGCCGTATTCACCAAGAACGGCGGCATCACTTCGGTGTAGCCTGCGGCGGTGTGGCGGGCCAGCATGAACTGAATCAAGGCCCGCTCTAGGGCAGCTCCGGCCCCAATTAGGGTGACGAAGCGGCTCTGGGCAATGCGGGTGGAGCGCTCAAAGTTGAGGATGCCCAGCTTTTCGCCGATTTCCCAGTGGGGCAGGATGTCGCTGCGCTGGGGGATGTGCTCGTCGCCCCAACGGCGGACTTCGACGTTTTCGTCTTCGGTGGCTCCTTGGGGGGTGTGGTCGCTGGGCAGGTTGGGCAGAGTGAGCAGAATGCTTTCAATCTGGGCCTTGAGTTCCCGTTCTTTGGGCTCTAGGTCGCTGAGTTCGGCTTTGACTTCGTTCCCGGCGGCTTTGAGGGCAGCAATGTCTGAGCCTTTGGGGTCAGCCCCCTGCTTGATTTGCTGGCCGACCTGTTTGCCGATGTCGTTGCTGCGGGCCTGAAGCTGCGATCGCATCGTTTCCAGTTCCCGCTGCTGCCGATCGAGGGCCAATAGGGGTTCTAGGTCATAGTCGCCCCGCAACTGCAGTTTGGCCTGCACCTGCTGCGGATTTTCTCGAATTTGCTTTAGATCCAGCACAGCCTTATCCGCTCAATACCTGCATTCAACCCTTGCACTCAACCAAATCCAAGTCCAGAACTGAAGTTTTGCTGATGAGAAGACTACAGATTCCGAGCTGGACTTGGTATGAATCACAATATCAGACCCCCTACGCCGAGAACGGGGCAGGGGGCCAAAGACCGCTAGAGAGACGGTTGGAGATAGGGCTGCGATCGCAGCCCTATCTCCATCATCCGGGAACTACATCACCTGCTCAATTTCAGCGATTTCGGGGATAAATTCCCGCAGCCGCCGCTCGATGCCCATGCGGAGGGTCATTGCCGAGCTAGGGCAAGAGCCGCAAGCGCCCTGTAGACGCAGCTTCACAATCGGGCCTTCGAGTTCAACCAGCTCCACGTTGCCGCCATCTGCCATTAGGTAAGGGCGCAGTTCGTCCAGAACTTTCTCCACATTCTCGTTGGTCAGCGCCAAAGTAGTAGACATAAATCTTCCTGCGTTTTGAGGGACATGACTCTAGTGTAATTCTAGGAAATCCCTTTATCGGCTGGGGACGGGCTCAGAGGTCTGTTTTCTGCGATCGCACCCCCCCTCGTCAGTCCCACCCAGCGCCATTGGCACGAAAAACCTTGAGTACACTAGGACTGATCCAGTAGTGAATACCCGGTGACCACCATGGTTGAGAGCCAATTTCCCCAACCCGCCTCCGAAAGTTTGCCCACAATGTACGACTTGCCCAGTGAGTATCCTGAGGAGCCTGGCTTGCCGGACGAGTTCCACGATTTTCAACCCCAACTGCTGCGGGAAACCTGTCAGATCCCGTCAGAGGTCGTCGGCGACCACTTTATTGGCACCGACCTGAATATTTACTACGACACCCGCCATCCCCGCTGGCACAAGCGGCCCGACTGGTTCCTGGTTTTAGGCGTTTCCAGTGCCCGCCAGCAAGACGACCTCCGCTGGAGCTACGTAATTTGGCAAGAAGGGGTCAGCCCGTTTTTGGTGATTGAACTGCTCTCCCCCGGTACAGAAGCAGAGGATCTGGGTCAGACCCTGCGGGAAGTTAACCAGCCCCCAACTAAATGGCAGGTGTACGAACAGATCCTGCGGGTTCCCTACTACGGCCTATTTGACCGCTACACCAATACCTTTCGCCTCTTCCAGCTTCAGGGCGTCCGGTACCAAGAGCTGCAAATCTCTGATCAGCGCACTTGGTTTGAGGAACTCTCCCTAGGGCTGGGGGTTTGGCAAGGCAGCTACCAGGGGGCTACTGGTTCCTGGCTACGGTGGTACCAGGCTGACGGGAGCTGGGTAACCACGCCTCAAGAGCAGGCGGAGCAAGAACGCCAGCGAGCCGACCGCCTAGCGGCCCAGCTCCGAGCCCTCGGCATCGAGCCAGATCAGTAAATAGTCAGCCCAGCATTGGAGTTAATGCACGTCGGCGGGAGAGAGATACCCCCCTGTCGCCCCGGAGACTGGGCTTTTAGGAATTTCAATCGCAGGTTGATCTAGGGCAATTTCTAGCACGCCGCCAGAAGTGGAGCCGCCATCGCGCACAAAGCGAAGCACCCCTGGCTGATCTTCTCCCAGAGTAGACACGGTGCCCAAGAAGACAGCCGCCATGGTGCCAGCCCCTGCCAGCATGGCTAGGCGCAGCCGCTGCTGTAGTCGAGCCATCACCCCCTGCACGGTTTCAGACAGGGGAACTTCGGACTCGGGCGTAGGCAGATGGTGGATGCCGTGGCGGAGCTTGAGCTGGCGCTGGTAGAGGGATTGAGCGATCGCATCTTCCTGCAACCAGCGGTTCACGATTCGTCGCTCATCGGGCGTTACCTCGCCATCGAGGTAAGCACTAATCAGCTCGAAGCGATCGCGCTTGGTCACGTCTAGCTCTCGCACTACCCCTTGGGAGCGCGGCGCAACGGATGAATCGTAAGCAAAGGGACGGTTGGTGTTAGAAGAATTCATTATCTAAAAGGCAGTGCCAGAATCATCGCTGGAACGGAAGCAAGAGACTGTAGCCGAAAGATTGATGCCGAGGGGCAGTTTGGCCGAGATCGCCGTATTGGATGCCGAGATAGCTGTATCGGATGTTGCTACTTGGGCAGCCCATGTCAGCGCTATGGGGCTGGGAACAACGGGTCAGAACGGTGGGCTTTACTGGATAGTGCTGGCTCAGAGTTGCCGGAGCAAAGGTGCTGGATTACCAGGGTCGCCGGATTGCCAGAGTTGCCGGATTAACTGCGGGGGTGGGCCATAGCAAGAATGAGCGTTCTCCAGAGTAAACCAGGTCAGTACCGAAAAATCAGGGCCGAAAGAACGAAAAAACACCCAGCCTTCTGATCATAGGGGCAACCTCCTGAACTGCGTATGTATTTGGGTAATTAGTATTTCCTGTCTCATAGAACTTAGGTGATGAGTTTAATAAATCACTGAAGGTCAACCGACACCGCTGGGTTATGGGCAGATTAAGACAATCCGACAGGCTGTGGTCAACGGTGGGCGACCCACAGGCGGGAGCGGTCAGAAGTTGGCCTAGAAGCCCTAAATGGTCTCAAAACATCGCCCAATCTCTAAGCTATCGGGCCAAGGGACGGGTGGCCTCTCCCTTAAGTTATGCAGGTTGAGTTGTGCCGGGCATCTGGACAGAACTGACGTAGGACTGGCCTAATTTGTTCTGGCTACTGTGCCACTGTTTAGATTTTGGGAGATTTTGGGGATGACTTGCATCGGGCGACAGTTGTCTCGCAACTCAGGTCGCCGTCGGGTTGGGTGAAGGGGAAATGGATGAGCACAGTCACTGCTGGCCTCACGACCGCTTGCCCATCTGCTTGATGTGAGCTTTAGATAAAGCGCCTTAATTCTCCCTTAAACCGCCAACCCTCAGCAGCCTGAGCGACTGGGATCAGCCCTATCGCTCTAATCCATGGGACAGAGGTCACAGGTACGCCAAACCTGATAAATTGAGCGAGTATTGGCAAGTAGGTTTTAGCGAGCGTCACATGAGAGTCATAGTTATTGGCGGCGACGGATACTGCGGTTGGGCGACCGCGCTCTACCTCTCCAATCATGGCTACGACGTAGCCATCCTGGATAACCTAGTGCGGCGGCATTGGGACATGCAGCTGCAAACCGAAACCCTGACGCCCATCGCCCCGATTCAGACTCGTTTGCGGCGCTGGAAAGACCTGACGGGCAAGACCATTGACCTGTTTTTAGGGGACATCAACGACTACCCCTTCTTGCAGAAAACGATTATTGACTACGCTCCGGACGCTGTCGTTCACTTCGGCGAACAGCGCTCCGCCCCCTTCTCGATGATTGACCGGGAGCACGCGGTGCTCACCCAGTCGAATAACGTCATCGGCAACCTCAACCTGCTCTATGCCCTGCGGGATCACGCCCCCGAGTGCCACCTGGTGAAGCTGGGGACGATGGGCGAGTACGGCACCCCCAACATCGACATCGAAGAGGGCTACATCACCATTGAGCACAATGGTCGCAAAGACACCCTGCCCTACCCCAAACAGCCTGGGTCGTTCTACCACCTCAGCAAGGTTCACGATTCCCACAACATCCACTTTGCCTGCAAGATTTGGGGGCTACGGGCCACTGACCTCAACCAGGGCATCGTCTACGGTGTGCTGACTGAAGAAACCGGCATGGACGAGCTGCTAATCAACCGCCTGGACTATGACGGCGTGTTCGGCACCGCCCTCAACCGCTTCTGTATTCAGGCAGCGGTGGGGCATCCCCTGACGGTCTACGGCACTGGCGGTCAAACCCGTGCCCTGCTGGACATCCGCGACACGGTGCGCTGTATCGAAATTGCGATCGCAAACCCCGCCAACTCCGGCGAATTCCGCGTGTTCAACCAGTTCACCGAAATGTTCAGCGTTGCCGACCTGGCCATGATGGTGAAAAAAGCAGGCACCACCATGGGCCTCGACGTTGAAATCAACAACCTAGAGAACCCTCGGGTGGAGCTTGAAGAACACTACTTCAACGCCAAAAACACCAAGCTGATCGACCTGGGTCTTCAGCCTCACTACCTGTCCGACTCCCTGCTTGACTCCCTGCTCAACGTCGCCGTGAAGTACAAGCACCGCGTTGACAACGCCCAAATCCTGCCCAAGGTGAAGTGGCGCAAATAGCCCATTCTCTTTAGCGCCTCTTGTCGGGTGGGCACTGCCCACCCGATTCTCGCTTGCAGAACCATAGCTTCTAAATAGCCTTAGCGAGCCATGCCCAATCGGGCCTTATAGCCAGACGGTGCGTTACGGCTACGCCTAACGGCACCCTACAACTAGCTAATAGCCAACAGCTAACAGCCAATCGCCCACAGCCCTTCCCCCCGCATCACCCATGCGTATCGCCCTCTTTACCGAAACCTTTCTGCCCAAAGTTGACGGCATCGTCACTCGCCTGAAGCACACCGTTGAGCAGCTTCAGTGTTTGGGCGATGACGTGATGGTGTTTTGCCCGGATGGCGGACTAACCGAATACAAAGGAGCCAAGATTACGGGGGTGCCGGGATTTCCCCTGCCCCTCTATCCAGAGCTAAAACTGGCCGTGCCCCGGCCCGCAATTCGCGAAGCCCTAGAGTCATTTCAGCCGGATCTCATCCATGTGGTGAATCCGGCTTTTTTGGGGGTTTCTGGGATTTACTACGCCAAGTCTCTCGACATTCCCTTGGTGGCGTCTTATCACACCCACCTGCCCAAGTACCTAGAGCACTATGGCCTGGGCATGTTGGAGGGGCTGCTGTGGGAAATCCTCAAGGCGATGCACAATCAGGCGGTAATGAACCTGGCCACATCCACTGCCATGCAAAGCGAACTGACCCTCCACGGGATTGAGAACGTTGAAGTTTGGCAGCGTGGCGTCGATACTGACCTGTTTCGGCCTGAGCTAAAGTCCGAGGCAATGCGAGATCGGCTCAGCCAGGGCCATCCCGATGCACCGCTGCTGCTCTACATTGGGCGGCTGTCGGCAGAAAAAGAGATCGACCGGATTAAGCCGGTGTTAGAGGCTATCCCTGGGGCACGTCTAGCCCTGGTCGGCGATGGGCCGCACCGGGAGGAACTGGAAGCACATTTTGCCGATACCCCCACCCATTTTGTCGGCTACCTCGCCGGGGAGGATCTGGCGTCGGCCTATGCCTCTGCCGATGCGTTTGTGTTTCCCTCCCGCACGGAGACCCTAGGGCTGGTGCTGCTAGAAGCAATGGCGGCGGGCTGTCCGGTGGTGGCGGCAAACTCGGGCGGGATTCCCGATATTGTCACTAACGGGGTCAATGGCTTTATGTTTGACCCGATGGATGATCAGGGTGCGATCGCAGCCACTCAGCAACTATTAGCGTCCAGTGATCAGCGTGACCTAATGCGGCAGAATGCCCGCGCTGAAGCCGAAAAATGGGGCTGGAACGGCGCTACCCGCCAGCTTCAGCAGTTTTACCGCAGCGTTTTAGCTCAGGCTTCCCTGTCGATGGCGGCTTAGGAAGTTCAGGCGGACTACATTGTTTTAAGACCGTGTTCTAAGATCAGTAACCAGGAGTGGATGCTGCGATCGCAACGCTGCGAGCAATCCCAAGGGCGAACTTCACCCCCCGGAAATCATGGTTCAAACCCTGGCTGCTGACCAGATTACCCTGCATCAACTCCAAGTTTCGTTTGGTCTGACCCAAACCCAAACTCCAGGAATTCTGCTGGTCTGGCAACGTCCTCTGCCGGAACTTGCCCCCTCAGACCAGCAACGCTTGGCGCGCATTGAGGCGGCATTTGAGAACTTGGCCCAGCGGTCGGTGCTGGAAAATACGGTGAAGCTAGCGGTGGTCGCCCCATTGCTGGACTTAGCGGGCTTTTTCCTGCCGCCCTTCTACGTCACCACTGAGCAAACAGTGGATCTAGTGCTGCCAGATCAAGACTGTACTGTGCGCGGTCGAATGGACGTGCTGGTGTTGGTGGATCAACTCTGGGTGCTGGTGCTGGAGTCGAAGCGGGCTGAGTTTGCGGTTAAGGTCGGCATTCCTCAAGTGTTGACTT
>PXDR01000259.1 GCA_003566335.1 Cyanobacteria bacterium T3Sed10_344R1 | reverse complement strand
CGCATGGCTCCCGCCTTGAGTGGACACCGGGGGTCGATCAGCGCATCGACGTGGCCCACTACCTCCGACCCGCATACCTGGAGCATGGCGAGTTCGATGATGCGATCGCCATACCTGGGCGAAGTGCCTGTCGTCTCGACATCCAGAAAGGTGATTGGGGTATCATCTAGCCTTTGGTTCATTAGGGTGTCCCTAAACTTCCACGAAGGGCCGACCACCGCGCCAGGCAGAGGTGTCCGTGCGGTCCCAACCCGTCGCAACGTTAGAAATGTTGCCCTCAGGCAATGTGGCCATTAGCCCAACCAGCAGCAGCACCTCCTGAGGACGACTGTAAGCCACAAAGAACTGCCGGTAGAGGTCATCAAAGGCTCGGTCTTGGCCCGATCGACCAGGCCGGCTTAGCTCCGTGTGAGGTCGCAGCAAATCTTCCATGGTGTGGGGCGTGCCCCCATCTTTCGGGAACCGCTTGAACTTGTGGGCCTGGTGGTTTGTCTTAAAGTCTGACCCCACATCCACAATTACCAGCGGAAACTCCAACCCCTTCGACTGGTGAATCGAGAGAATGCTGAGGCGATCGCGGGGAAACGCCTCCATCAAGTCTTCGTTCACCTTCACTGTGCCCGATGCGATCGGTCCCAAAAAGTCCCGCAACAACTCCTTGACAGAAGCATCCGAAAGCTCAGCATTATCGGGTTTGTAGACCACTCGGCCCGAAAACTTGCCCACCTGCTCACAAGCCGATACCTGTCTGGTGAAAACCTCAAGGTAAATCTGCCCCTCAGGGTCATCGTGAAGTTCAGGGAAGAAGTGAACCAACCCATAAATCAGCTCCAACACCGGCACACTTGACGGCCACCGCAAATCACTCCTTTGTGGCTGACGCTTTGCCCACCCCTGGGCAAACTCAAGCAGCCTAGGAGGGGCATCGGCAGAGTTTACGAAGGCGATCGCGGCCTCGCGCCACCGCTCAAACACCTTTTGAATATCCTGACTCAGCCCTCGGATCTCAGCCTCAACGGCTCCCCCAGGGTCTAGGCACTCCAACAAGAGCCCCCCAAAGATGGCCACCCTAGAAATCTCACTCAGTTCCTGTCCTCTTGGGTTAAAGACCGATACCGATGGCGACTTGAAGCGCAGCGCCTCTCTCAGCAACAACGGCAATCGCTCACTGTGGCTACTGTTGTACTCCGCAGGGCTGCTACACAACAGAGCACAATCCCCCACGTCTCCACCTGCACCATTCGCCACAATGCGAGAACCATCGGGTAGCAAGTACCCTTCCCCCCGAAAGACCTGGTGGACAAAGTCACCTAAATCTCTGGCCAATAGCTCCACATTCTCGCGGAACATACCCAAAATGGGCATTCCCCCCATTGCTGCTAGTCCAGGGAGCAACAGTGGCTTTTCGGCTACCCGTACCACCTGGTAGCCTCGGTCCAGCGTGGCGTAGTCGTTTACGAACTGGATAATGGCTTGAGTTGAGCGATAGTTCTTATTGAGAAAGACCGTCTCTGGCTGATGTCCAAACCTTTCCTCGAAGCGGGCAGCGAACTCGCTAAACAGCTCGACAGTGGCACCCCGGAAGCGGTACAGGCTTTGGTCGTCGTCTCCAACAACTGTGATTGCTCCATTGCAGGCTCTGGCTAGCTCAAAATAGATACTCTCCTGAAGCAGATTGGTGTCCTGGTACTCATCCACCAGCACCACCTGCAGCTGATTGGTGAACTCCGACAGTTTTCCTCCTTGTAGGCGCACCAACACCTCCTGCTCCAGAAGCGAAAAGTCCACCATCAGCCGATCTTCGAGGGCCGTTTGGTAGGCGGCGATCGCATCCCGGAGAACGTCCAGAGCCCTCTGCTCATCAAACGTGTCATCTGACCGGGTGCCGCTGGCCAAAAACTCGGCCCACTCCACCTGGTCTTGGTGCCGCCGGTCCCACAACTGCTGGAGCAGGTTAGCCTTCTTGCCCACATTCCAGCCCCACTTGCCCCCCTGAATCGCCAGCAGAAACCGATCCAAATCTCCGTCTCTGTAGCGCTCCTCGGCCAGCAGCCCCTCCCGCAGCAGCAGCGTCTTCGCCACAAAGTCGTCCGCCAAGATGGGAGGTTGGGTGCCGGGGTCTCGGTAGTCGCGCAGCAGCTGTTCGCACAGGCTATCCACCGTGCCCGTCATTACCTGGTTGATGTCGATGCGGCTGAGGGCCAGCTTAGTCTCCGCCGGAACCGTCTCATCCCGCTGCAAGGCCTCCAGAATGCGAAAGCCCCAGCCCAGGATGCGCGATCGCAGTTCCGCCGCCGCCTTCTTCGTAAACGTGGTCGCCAAAATACTTTTAGGCGGCACCCCGTCCACCAACACCAGCTTCAGGATGCGCAGGGTAAGGCAGGTCGTCTTCCCAGTCCCCGGCCCCGCCACAATGAAGAGCGGTTCGGTGGGGGCGGGCTTGATGGTGTCTTTTTGTTCTGTGTTTGGCGCTTTACGGAACGTCTTATAGGCTCCGTAAAACTGCTCAAGGGAAATAAGTCCCCCCGTGCTGATCACAGGGTCTGAAGCGAGCATGGAAGGATCCTTAGGGCTCTGGACGGGTCTTACTAGATATGTTTCCCAACCTTAACGACTAAGTTCCGGTAAAACTGTCAAAACTTTGTAAAACTCTTTTTGTAGTTCGCTTGAACTACAGCTTGCTTATCCTTACACGGTCTATCTACACAATGCTTCCTGCCAGGCCCTATGACTTTGAGAGAGGCTACTCTGCTCACCCTCTTCCTACAAATGGTCAAACTCTGGCACCTGCACTGGCAGCGGCACATCCTTATACGACCCCGACACCATCACCTGCCCCTTACCCATCACCTGCAGCTCCCGCTCAAACCCCGACAAATCCGCCGACGCATTTCTCACCGCCGCCTTCCGCTCCGCCTCATTGCCCAGGGCCATCACCAGCTCTGTGTTGAGCTGGGTCAGCACGCCATCGTCGATCTCGGTCACCTGCTGGCTCACCACCGTCAGCCCAATGCCAAACTTCCGCCCCTGGCGCGAAATGTCCCGAAACACCGACCCAAACTTCATCCGCTGCGGGTTGAGTACGCTGGGAGCCTCTTCTACCACCACGTTCACGTAGGGCAGTTGGTCTGTGGCCTTGAGGTCATCCCCGACTCGGTAGGGCAAATCCCCCGACTCCAACCGTTCCACCAGCACATCCGCCAACGTTCTCAGGCCCACCTGCCCTTGATCTTCGTCGTTGCCCAGGGCGCGCCGCATGGCCCCCTCCAGGTCTTTGCCCTTCTCCACACTGCGTAGGGCCCGGCGCAGGGTAAATAGCGTGCGGGCCACCACAGTGGTCAGCAAAAACTGCTCCATCTCCCCCATCAACGTCGTATCTACGATGACCACCCGCCCCCGCTCCAAGGCACACACCAAATCCGGCAGTAGCGATTGGTAGGCTGCCCCCAACTCCGGATCAAAGGGAGTGAACAGCTGCGATCGCCCCCGCCGCAAAAAGTCGAGCCGCCGCTGCACCGCCGACACCGTTCCCGGCAAAAAGTCGGGGCCTTGCTCAAAGCCCCCTGGTCCCTGGGTATCGCCCATCAGCACCCGCCCTACCCAGTGCTCACCCCACTGGGCAAACTGCTGGTTCACGAAGGCTACCTGCTGCTCCGAAAACTCGCTAATGCTCACCAGGTCTTCCGGCAACACGTCCGCCCGCGACAGCACCACCCGCCGCTCCAGCCCCTCCGTCGCCAACTGCCGTCCCGTTAGGTAGTAGAACGGCTCCACTAGCTCGGCCTGCTCCTGGGCCCCATAGCCTTCCACAATGCCGTGGATACCATCTTTGCCCCCAGTGGCCCCATGCCAAAACCGAAACTCGTCGTGGGGGTCGATCGCCAACACGCTAGCCCTCGGCCCCTGAACCTCCCCCGCCGCCGCCTGGTTGTGGGCCATCACTGACCGCAGCAGCACCATCATCAGGTTGCTCTTGCCTGCCCCGGTTCTGCCAAATACCCCTAGGTGGTGAGACAGCGCGTAGGGGGGCAAAAACACCTTCACCCCTGGCAGTGCCTGTTCCCCCGCCAGTAGGTCACCCACATAGAGCCCCTCGGTACCGAGCTGGCTGCCCATCAGCTCCCTCATTACCTCCGGCGTACCGGGCTGGTGAGCATCGACCCGGTACACGTTCGACAGGTGCTCCGGCAGTCGCCGAGGCCGGTGAAAGGTCCACTCCTCCGGCTGTTGCTCCGCGTAGCCCAGCACCATCCCCTTCATCTCGATCAGCAACTCCTCTGCCAGGTCCTCGCTGAGGTAGGAGTCTTCCATGGTCAGCTTGTTGCGGGCGATGTCGCCCATCTCCAAGGATCGATTCATGACGTTGGCGTACTGGTTGGCCCGAAACACGTAGACCCGATCCTTTGGCCCCCGCTTGCTGGGCAGCAAGAACAGATCACCCACCGCCACGTCCAGGTTCCTGGCTACTACCGTCAGTTGGTAGGTGTCGCTCTCGGCCAACACCCCGAAGCGATCGCCTACCTTATCCAATAATCTATCCATCGACTCCATGGTCTTCTCCTATCGGTGGCCAGTGGCCTGGGAGGGGTCCCGGAAGAGGGCCGGGCTCATCCCCTGCTTCACGGCCTCTGCGACCAGCTGCTTCCGGAACGCGACCCGTTCTGCCTGGGTGAGGGAGGCCCGGCCGTGGGCCGCCTTGATGGGGTAGGGGTAGCCGTAGACCCGTTGGTCGTGGCAGGCGTAGTCGAGGTCTTCAAAGATTTTGCACTCTCGCGATCGCGTCTCCTCCTCAGTGGCCCCTTTCACCACCGTTTGCCAATAGCCCAGATCCATATCTAACCGCATCACGGGGGTCGTGCGGTGGAACCGCACCAGGTAAGACACCACCCCCGGCGGCGGAATCCGTCTTCCCTCCGTCAGCGACAGTTCCCACCCATCCCTAACCTGCTCCGGAATCCGCAGGTACCAGTGTTCGGCAGCCTGCCCCGGCTCTCGCCCCTGCACCTCCCGCACCAGGTCTTCCAGTACCTCCATGGCGGGTAGCCCGTGGGACTTGGACAGCGCAAAAAATCCGACACCCTGCGATCGCGCCCTCACACAGCACAACCGCTTCAGGTGCTCGTAGAACAGGGAATTGGCTGCGTTAGTGACCAGCGGCAGCGAAAAGGTGGTATCGACCAGCAGGTACTGGGGCAACACCTCCCCCTCCAGCAACCGCAGGGCCGCCCCAAACTCCGCTGTCGAACGAAGCTGGATCGCTAGGTTGCCGGTATCGCTGGCGTTGGGTCGAATTAGCTCGGCCAGAAGCTGATCGGGGTTAAGGCGTTTGCCGACGACTTGGGCCTTGAGGGTGCGATAGTCGGAGGCCTGAATGGCGGCCAGGGGCTCCATCCCAGCCAGCTCGCCAAAGGCGCGATCGAGCGCCTGGTCAGACATGATATTGTCTTCGGTGAGCCAGACCGTTTGGAAAATGGGCTCGGCGGCGATCGCGACCTCTCTTAACCCACAGAGTCGGTCGGCTTGGTAGGCAGTGCCCTGGGCCACAGCCAGATAGACAAAGGAGTCGGCATAGCTGAGGAGGGGGAAGTCGCCGCTGCCGTCCACTCCGGCCAGGGTCAGGGTTTCTCGGTCTGTAGTGTGCGAAAAGGTGGCGATCGCGGCCTTGAGCTGCTCGACCTCGTCTTGCTGGATGCGGGGCTGGGCTTGCCACGCCTGCATCTCGCTGGCCAGCGTCTTGAGCTGGTCACGGACTTGCGATCGGAGGTGGAGGTCGAACTTCATCCAGAACCTCTGTTCTAGTACCGCTAACGATACAAGGTACCAAGAGGTAGAGTAAAACGCAGCCCTTTCGTTATTGACCGCAACGATGTCTTATTTATCTCTGCGCCAGGCTCAGACAAGGTTCACGCAAGCTGAAAGGTCTTGCGAAAACTAATTTTTCAAACAAATCGACGATTTTTCTGGCCTTTACACCTGTTCCACGTATAGATCACATCCTCTGTTCATCCCCCCTGCACTTCATTCCTTTACCTCCCTGCGGAGGGCAAAACACTTCATTATTTTTTTCTGGTGTAAACTTCCCTTATTTCATCAGGGTTTTGAAAAATCTATTTGAGCTGGATTTTCTCTGAGAGCTTCTGAAACCCCTGATTTTTCCAGCGGTTTACACTCCTCTGATGATTGGAGATAATCAGGATGCCAGAGTTCTCGGTTTTTGTATAAAGTTTTACTGCTAACGCCACCTTGACTAACGAGAGCTTTTTTGCGAGCATTAGCTGTGCGAGGAAAAATCTTCAACTGCTGTAGAACTTTCACAGCCTCACGAATACGATTCTGTGCTTCCTTAGCCTTGAGCTGATTTGAAGGAACTTTTTCTTCTGCCGACTGAAGCCTTTTAGCTTGCTCCCACTGTCCGTAGGGGTAGTAAAACTTCTCTACAGAATTGGTCCAAGCCCTTATTCGCCTTTCAATCTCGTGCTGGTGTCGGCAAAACTCCTCATACCCTGGGCTATTTACAACCATACGAAGCACGTCATCAACCAAATCCTTGCCGCTTAGACCTTTGAATACAAGGCCATAGCAGCACATACTTTTGAGCAATTGATTTGTCTGCCCAAAAGCTGTCCAACCCTCATCAATTTCAGTCTTTAAGTTAGCCTCCCATTCCTGAGCTTTTACGCCCTTCTTGTGCCTTTTTGGGTGTTTTAGTTTATTATCCCTAGCTATAGCCAGGGCCTGAGCTAACTCATCCATATTCTGGCTTTGTGCTGCCTGATCCCAAAGTTCAAGAAAGCGAGGAAGATTGTCGCTGACGGGATTGAGATCGTCGTCTAAAATAAAGGAACCGCTTTTAGGCTGTAGCGGTAAGCGATGAGCTTTATATTCAATAAAAATTGTGGAGCCAAAAGTCTTAGGATTCGGGAAAATCTCTAGCTGCCCATCTTTGATTTCAAAGCCTTGTGCGACTAGGGCTTGTTCAAGCGTAACAGCAAGGTTAAAAGTCCCAACCGAATCAGGGAACGGAGTATAAAGGTGGATACCCTGACTCCAGCTTGAAGATATGGTGAGGGTTCTGACAATGCCAATAGTCTCTAGCCCTGCCTTAATTCCGTCGACATCCTCTGCATTTAAGTATTTACTGCCACAATCAATATCGATGAGACCGTAGCACGTTTCTTTGCTAAACCGTACACCAATTAAAGTTTTAGTGTCCTGCCAACTCTGCCATAGGACTCTTGATCGTTCTGGGTACCCTTTTTTAGTAAACCAGTTGGGTTTTGACGATGGATCTTTAGGTGCATTGGCTTGGATAGTTTCCCATGGATATTTACCGAAAATCTCACAAATTCTTTTTCCACAAGGATCTCCAGGCAAAAGGTCTACTTTCTTTGTCTTCTTCACGGGACTGATTTCAGAATTAGGCTGTATAGCTCAGACACTTATGACGCAACAAAGATTCGATAGGGAGGTAGATAGTCCCTATCGAAAGAAGTATTGAGGGGTTATACGTTTAAGCTCTATAAGCCTTTGGCTTTCGACCAGGTCTACTCGGTTGATTCGACTCCCAAGAAGCGACGTATTTTTCGACAAAATGTTGGTGAACCGAAGGTTGGTGTCGATTTCGAAAGTAGTCTACTAGAAGAGGGGTTACGTAGCGAACTGATCGCTTGCCAATTCGCACCCAATGGATGCCTTCCTGAAGCCTTCCGTCAAGACGTAGCTTTTTCAGCCAGTGAACTGAACAACCTAATTGTTCTGCAGATTGTTTCGCTGTAGCTAATTGAAATTCTTGAGTCATCATTTTTTTGTGGTAGGTAGTAATTTTCTTGAACTCAGATAATTCGAAAAATAGCCTGAAAGAGTTTTTTGAATTTGGACTGGCAAGCTAACCTCAAAAAAGAATGTTTTTGGAATCTTGTACGCAAAAGAATCTTTTTGGCAATCTTTATGACCTCGAAAATTTTATTCCTATAGCTGTAGTTTTTTGGGCTAAGAGAAGGAATATCAGAAATCAAGTCGCTCACAATAAACTGTCGATGGGTTGAAAATTGGTTTCTGTTGTTCAAGTAGTCCTTAAGGAGAGGCGTTATGTAGCGAATAGATCGTTGATTAGTTCGCACCCAGTGGACTCCTTCCTGTAGCTGTCCGTCGAGCCGACGTTTCTTGAGCCAGTGCGTGGAACACCCTAGGACTTCTGCGGCTTGCTCTGTTGTGGCCAACTCAAAATTACAACTCACTTGTCTCTCCTATTGCTTGAACAGCTCCAGAGGGTAATAAACGAACCCTGGAAGATACTGAAAGTACTCTAGGGTTTAAGCCTGGAAATTTGAACAAAAAAAGTAGTAAACCCTGAAACCCTTGCTGTCAAAGGCCTTCACAATCTCCGGTGGCTTACCGTAGATTGTGCCGCTTAAAATAAAAGCCCCGCATTGACTTGCGAGGCTCTAGAAAAATAATCCTTAGGTTGACTGGTTGCGGCTACTAGGTAAGCTTGCGTACTTTATGGAGTGTAATCGTCTCCAGAAAGGTCAGAAGTATGCTCTACAGCAAAAACCCTAGCTGCTCTATGGGGTAGCGGAACCTCGAACTTACCTTCAATACTCCTTCCAGGAATCCTGAAAGACGTTACCGCTGAGCGAGGCCTCTCTCTATCTAGGACGGGAACTCTATATAGACTTTTACCCTGTCGTCTATTTAGCTGAGCATCTTTAACCTCGTAGGGGATCCGATTAGGTGAATCCTCCTCGGAAAACTGGGTGAACTTAAGTACTCCTTTCAAGAACGGCTTCCAAAAATCACCCTGAAATGCTCCTGACTTCTTAGCCGGAAAGCTTTTTCCATCCAAGATTTTTTCGGTGAGACTGAAAAAAACGTATAAATACTTCGTTTTCTCATTTGGCTCAAACGGGTTCTTGCCAGATTTTAGTATTTTATATGTTTTTTCGATCCCATCCTGAAGCTTGTTTTTAGGCTGAGATGGTTGAAGAGTGGCATCTCTGTCATCTTCCCGAATCTCCAATATGCATAAACGCCAAATCCGAAAGGCGCGATCTGGAGATATTTTATAATATTTGTGAAATTCCTTTGCAATCTTCAGCATCCGATGTAAAACTTTTGCTTTAAGTGCGGATGACTCAAAGTTTTTCTGCCAAAGCGGAGAATAACGGTGATGATTTTCTTGTTTTATCTTATTCCAGCTAGCGTGTTCTAATACCTTAGCCTCAAGCGCTAAAAGCCGAAGATCTAAGTTATACTTGTTTACTGGTATTTTCAGAAGTCTTAAAGGCTCTAGTTCAATTTCGACAAGCTCATACCAGGCTAGCCAGTAGGCAATCATGCACCAATTAACGAATTTCATGCGCTCAAAATCATATCTGGCACTGTCTGGGCGCTTGATACTGAGACTGTATGAACAGAGTTCTAATAAAAAGTTGTGGAAATTCTGATCGATAGGCCATATATTCGAGATAAGTAATTTTACATGCGGGTTAACCACTTTCAAGCATGTAATTTCATTGAAGAAGACAAAGCTTTCTTCAGTGAAGTCATTGGCAGCCCAATCACTCCTGAACCACTTATCATGAAGCTTCAAGTATTTGGAGTAGTTGCGATTCAAGAAGACTTCCAGCTCTTTTATGCGATCGATTGTCATGTCTTAATGCTCAGAGGTGTCAGTGAAAACTAAAGATTAGGATTATAGCTACTACTTAGTTGCAAGTTGATCAACACATAGTTTTTAGCGAAAGCGTGACTTGAAGTAAGCAACGATCTGCTGGGAGAAAAGGCTACTTAAGCCAAGTCGTTTGAGATCTTCTACACCCAAGGCAACAACAGCCTGAGGAGTACACAAACCAGCCTCTTCCAACCTGCGGATCGACTGGACTCCCAGTTTTCGCTCTTGATGGGGCAGCATGCGGCGAATGTCGCTCAGCAAGTGGCCGAGTGGAGAACAGTACTTGAGCCCTTCCCGCAACTCGTAGGTCTGGTAACGCAGCCGCTTCAGGCATCGCTTCACCCGCTTCACCCGTTCCGGACTGGCCTGGCAGTCTTCCTTTAGATGATAGTAGAACGTGCGAATTTCCAGCAGCTTAGCCACCCCAGACAACTTCCAGAGCATATCGTCGCGCCAGCGTTCCTCGATGCCCTCCAGATTTTTGAGGCCGTACTGTCGCTCTAGCTGAGCAATGGGAACCCCCTGCGATCGCAGCCCCAGCACCATAGCCCGCAGCATCGCCAGGTAGCCCATCTGGTGCGCCCATTGGTCAGTCCCTTGGCCAGGCTTCTCAGCCACGACTCCCAACGACCCCAAAATCTCCGCCGCCCGAGACTGGCCCACCGTCCCCCAGATCCATTTGCGAAAGAGTAGTGGCGTTTGGCTAGGGTTCGCCTCGCACCAACTCTCCAGTTGGCTAGCCAGCTTTCCGCTATAGCGACGTAGGTTAGGCGTCTGTTCCGACAGCAGATCCAATACCAGCAGATGGTCCAGAGATCGCCAGTCCGCCAACAACCCATCTTCCGGGTCAATCGTCATCAAGTCTCGCAGCAGGCGAGCCAACCCAGCGGCCAGCGGCAGAGGCAAAACAGCCAGGGTTGCTCGTTGGCCCAGGACAGTGAGGTGGTAAGTCTTTTGGTTGGGCTCTAGGTACGCTAGCGTCTCCGACTCCAGCCACCGCAGGGCCGCCGGCACCTGCCCAACCAGGGTCTGTCCCCCCAACGACTTCTCCAAAAACTGGCCGATAGACGGTTGAGAAAGTCCCGTTTCGGGATGGCGGGAGAGCAAAGCGGCCACCTGAGCCGTACCGGACGGCAGTGGTCCCTGGGCCATCCGCCTGCTGGTTAGCTCAAACGCCGAGGCAAAGTTCGGCAGCACCTCCGCCTGCAGCGCTGCCACCAGATCCGCCTCTGCCCAGCTATCGTTGGGACGCAGCAGCACAGTCGCCTTTCCCGATTGGGTACCCCGGCCCGCTCGCCCCATCATCTGCAACAGCTCTGCGCTATCGAGCCGACCTACCCCCGGGAAAGTGGTATCGCGGATCAGGACATGGGTCGCAGGTAAGTTCATCCCCAGCGCCAGGGCAGTCGTGGTGACGATCGCACGACTCTCCCCCGCTAGAAACGCCTGCTGCACCTGTTGCCGCTGCCCCTGGCTCATCTGGCCATGGTAGGCCAGGGCGTTGGCCCCCTCCACCGTGCCGTTGATCGCTTGGGCCAGCTTCTGGGCCGACTGAGTCTGATAGACAAAGATAAGGATTTGGGCTTCAGCCGTTTTCAGGGTCTCGGCAACGTGGGCGATCGCCACCTCGTTGGCATCTTCCCCCTCCTCCAACGCCACCACCCACTTCTCCAGGGGCGGCTGCCGTTCGGTCACACTGACCACCGAGCAAGGAGCCAGCCAGGTCTGCGCCCGTTCCACATTACCCAACGTCGCCGACAGCAACGCCAAACGGGGAGGAACCGGCAAACACAGCAACGAGGTCAGCAAGTACTCCAGCGTCGGTCCCCGCCTGGGCGAGCTGATCAGGTGAGCCTCATCCACACAAACCGCCCCCACCGTCTCAAACCATGGCCCATTGGCTGGGTTCCGCAATAGGGATTCTAGTCGCTCTGGGGTTGCTACCACCAGCTCCCCCCCTGGAGGTGGCCCAAAGGGTAACTCATCGTCCATGCGGTAGTCACCGGTGGAGATTTTCAGATTCGAGCGTTTCTCGAAAATGAGGTTGAGCTTCGGCAACGCCACCTCCAGCTCATCGGCCATTTGCCGAGCCAGTGCCCGCAGAGGTTCCAGCAAAATGGCCCGCTTCCCCTGACACAAAGCCTCCAGCAAAATCAGCCAACCCACTAAGCTTTTACCGCTATTGGTCGGCGCGGAGACAATCAGGTTTTGGTTAGTCTCCAGAATCTGGTGGTCGCTCAGGGCGGCCCACTGTACTGGGCGCAGCGATCGCTGGGGACACAGCAGATCCAACACCGCAGGCCAGGGAGCACTGAGGTCGAGCCCATCCCAACCCAAAGGCCCAGGATGAGGGTCGGTGCCCGATGTGCCGCAGAAGATAGAACGCATAGCCTTTACCCCCCCTGTGCTGACCGTAGCGTAGCAAAGGTCAGTTGGGCCGCCGAAAGGGGAAGTGTCCGCCCTGTCGCCAGAGCTAGATTACACAAAGCCAGGTGCAGCCGATCCGTGGGTGAGGGATCCTTCAGCTCCAGATTAGGGTTAGACCAAAGCCGACCGTTGGCGGCGTACTGAACGTAGGAACTACTGTCTACCGAGTCGGCTCCGGCCTCGTAGATCTGTGTCAACAGTTTGGGATTACCTAAGCCCAATACATGGATCGGTAGATCTCCAACGACCTCCCGCACGGCACGCACCATAGATAGCACCAAGTCGGCATCCTTGGCCCTAGGCACTAGGCCGCCCAGGGCCACCCCATCAAATCCCTTCCCAGCATAGGCCTCGGCACAGGCCTGGGCCGAGGCCACATCCCAGGCTTGGATGCAGGCGTAGAGCCGCAGGTCTTGGCGACGACGATTGGCCAGGGCCCAGAGCGCGTTGGCGATCGTTAGCCGCTGCCGCCGCTGGCTCTCCTTTAGACCCAGGCTGGGGGGAATGGGAAAGTCTAGGGTCAGGGCCACATCGGCATGAGCCTCCTGAAACGCCAGAATATCCTTGGGGTGAAGACTCTCAACCACATCGCCGTTGGTGATCTCCAGTAGTCCAACGTCCCTCTTCTTGAGAATCTTGGCCCCCTCAAACAGAGCAGCAAAGCCCCCAGAGTCTACCCACATCGGCAGGTTGGGGCGCTGCTCCGGCTCCATTTGCTGGGCATAGTAGTAGCTCACCATAACCGCCGCCGCTAGCCGAGGCAGGTAGGGACGAATGAGGTCGTCGAGGGGATACTTTTTGCCAAAGGTGGTGACGGGCAGGTACGCCGGAAAAGGTATTTTGCCCCGAGCCGTTGAGAGCGATCGCCCCCGTTGAGTGCCCACGCTGGTTTGGGTCATCGGTTCCCCCTCCACCACAGACTATAGATATCGAGGGTGTCTGGGTTGCTCTCTGCGGACAAGGCCTGGGCCAGGCGGCGCAGTTGGGCGTCTCCCCGAAACAGCCGCACCTGTAAAATGTGCTTACAGGTGTGGCGCTTAGAATCGGGGCAGTCGCACACAAACCCACCCTGACGAAACCACACGATGTGAGGATCAAGCCCCCCCACAACGCGGAACAGATTGCCATCCTGTCCGACTACCTTTAAGTCCAAGGCGCGCCGAAGCCGGTATGGGTCAACGTCGGGGGGCCAGTCAGAAGGGCAGAACCGGTTCGCTGAAGCCTCTTCTCGGTAGCGAAACGCCGAAAGGTGCCCATCGACCATCTCCTCAGCGGCAGCTAACCAGCTTTCAGCCCGCTTTTGCCCCACCCCCGGCACCGCCAGTAGGTCGCTGGGATCAGTCAGGGCCAAATCCTCCACATCTTGGATACCAGCTTCCTTGAGCTGCCGGGCCAGCTTTGCCCCTAGTCCGGGCACCATGGTCAGGGTCACGGCCTGCTCATCTAGGCCGCAGGCCACCATCTTCTCCAGTACCCGCATCTGCTCCAGCAGCGACGGTCCCTCCGAGGGAGGCACCTCCCCCTCTTGGGAGACGGACCACAAATCGACCATGGCAGCCAACAGTCGCTGTAACGAGTCTCGCAGCCGTTGCACCTCAAAGGCATAGCAGCCGTGGGTTTCGGCGGCGATCGCCCCATCGCCGGTCCGAGTCCAGGTGCGGCCCACCAAGGCCGTTTGGATAGCGGCCAGCAGACGTTTGCCCTCAATACCCAGCAGTTGTGTCAGGCCCACCTCCGACAACGACAGCAGTACAGACGGTTCTTCACCGAGAGCCTCCGCCAGATCGTCGAGCTGCTCGAAGTCCACCGGAATCAGAGGCTGGCAGTCGGAACTGCTGGCCGCCACCAGCAGCAAGTCTAGAAACGTGAGCTGGGGATACTGCTCTAACACCCGCCGAAAAAGCAGCACTGTCTGGGGCCGCAGCATGTGGCGCACCGCAACGTGGCCCAGCCGAGTGCCCCGCAGCAGGATGCGTCGCCCATCTTCGACCGTGGTCAACATGCCCGCCGTCAGCATCTCGTCCACTAGCTGGCGGATGGAGGACAGTCGGCCCTGCCGAGCTGCCAGGCTATGGCTAAAGTTAGCCGCTAGCTGCGCCTCAGTACAGCTCAGGCCGCAGGCCACCTCGGTCACAATTTGTTCGGCCAGAGCCGCAGGCTGACTCAGCCCAGACACCAGCGGCTCGAATTGGCCTTGGGGGTAGTGCCCCACCTGTCCCCAGATGGGGGCAATCAGCACCACTTCGCCGAACTTATCCAGGCCCGGGCGACCGGCTCGGCCTGCCCGCTGCCACACACTATTGACCGGCAACGGCACAAAGTCTTGCCCATCAAAGCCCTGCAGATCGTAGAGGATAACCTGGCGCACGGGCAAGTTCAGGCCCATCTCTAGGGTGGCGGTGGCCACCAGGACGTCAAGCTGACCCGTGCGAAAGTCCGATTCCACTTGGCGGCGAGATTGGTGGTCTAACCCAGCGTGGTGGTGGGTCACCCGCAGGCCAGCGTCCTGGAGCTGGTTGGCCAGGGCCTCCGCTCGGCGACGACTCTGCACAAAGACAAGGCTTTTGCCGCCCTGGGCGAGGTTACGCCGCACCTCCCGCAGCAGTAGAGCCGGTTTGTCGTCAGCCTTTTTGTAGTGGACCGTAGACCACTGGAGGGGAATAGGGCGATCGCTCGATGCGTACTCTACCCCTCCCAGCCAGTCACTTAACTCCACCCGATTGCCCAGGGTAGCCGAGAGTCCCAAAATACGCAGGAACGGGTTGAGGCGCAGCATCCGCAGCAGCGCCCCCTCTAGGCGGGGGCCTCGGTTGGGGTCGCCCAGCAGGTGAAACTCGTCTACCACAATCAGATCGACGGTGGGGAGCCAACTCCAGTGCGATCGCCAATGGCGAGTACAGGCATCCAGCTTTTCTGGCGTCATCACCAGCAGCTGAGCGTTTTGGAAGGAGACGGGATACTGGCCGCTAGCGTAGTCGCCAGTAAAGACGCCCACCGGGTGGGACACAAAGCGCCGCTGCCAGCGATCGCACAGCTCATCGGCCAGGGCTCGTAGGGGGGTGAGATAGATGGCCCGCTTCCCCTGGGCCAGGGTGTGCCCAATGGCCTGCTCAGCCAGCCAGGTTTTGCCGCTGCCCGTGGGCATTTGCAGGATGCAGTGAAAACCAGAATTGAGCAGATCCCGATCCAGGACTGCCTGCTGGACCGGGGTGGCCACAGCAGATGCGCTGAATTGGGGAGGACTGGCTATCATAGGATGACCGTAGGCTGGTAAACACAAAAATTATGCAGTATTTTTGTCGTTTAGAAGCTTCAACATCAAATAAGTTTGAGAGATTTTGTTGCTAGCGATGAGCACTGTCGCCCACAACCTATGTTTTTTGATGTGGCGACAAGGGCAGCCCCGGCAGATTTGGGCTGAGCGAGTGGCTGAGTGGGTGGGTGCCGATGCCGGTAGATCTGTCGAACTCCTGAAGGGCAGCCAGCCGACGGTGAAGGAGCTGCGATCGCTGGCCACTGCCCTGGGCCTCCCTGAGGAAGACCTCCAGTTCGCTAACCTGCTGGCTGACAGTGGGCTCAACCTCTGGCAAGAGAACGTGCTGTACCTACTCTCGACTCTCCAACGGGGGGAGAACGGTGAACTGGCCGAGGCCCTGGGCGTTACGCCGGGCACCCTCTCCAAGTGGAAGAAACGGGAGCATGTGCCGGAGAAGACCCACCAGGCCAAACTCCGACAAATTTTTGAGCTGCACTCGGTGGATCTGGACACGGAACCGCTCTTTCTATCGCCGACCCCAGCCGATCTGGTGGGGCGGCGACGGTGGTTGTGCGATCGCATCCAATCCATCGACGGCAAAACCCTTCAGCTCCTTTTCCCAGCCTTAGAGCGGCTGCTGGGCAGTCCGTAGCCTAGGGGTCAACACCTTCTGAATCTTGGGTTGCCGATCTACCGCTGTCATTTTTGCTGAGAATCACCAGTGCCCGATCGATATCTCGAACCTTAATGCCCCGAAGTGCCGTCAGAAGCGACCTAAGTAAAACCACTTCGTCGGTTGTCAGAGTAATCATGCCTGTACTGCCACAATGCCACAATGCCGTAATCTAATTTACCACGTAGGACAATAGATGTGAAGTCCAAGCCAAGGTCGCAATGGGTGCTAAACGCAAACCAGAGTTTCGGGTGTTCGCTGACGAAGATCAGGCGGCCCTGGTGAAGACGTTAGCAGCGCTGAAGGACACCAGCATTTCTGAATTGTTTAATGAAGCCCTTGAGTTTTGGCTGGCCCAGCCGGAGCAGCAGCGACTGATTGAGAAGCACAACCTCGATAAAATTAATGAGCCAGAGTAGTCCTAAGGCAGAGTGAGCCATGATCCTGAGCAAAAGCCACGCCTACTTCACTCCAGAAGACTATTTGGAACTTGAGCGCATCAGCCCCATCAAGCACGAGTATTTACAGGGGCAGATGGTCGCTATGGCCAGGGCCAGCAAGGCCCATGTCATCATCACGGGCAATCTCTCGGCCCTCCTAGTCAGCCATCTGCGGGGCACCGGCTGCATTGCCTACGCTGTGGATATGAAGGTGCGCCTGCCCAGCCTTAACCTCTTCTACTACCCGGATTTGGCAGTTACTTGCGATGAGCGCGATCGCGCCTCTGCTGAAGACTTTATCCTCTATCCCAAGCTCATCGTCGAGGTGCTCTCCGACTCCACCGAGGCCTTCGACCGAGGCGATAAGTTCTCCGACTACAAAGCTATACCCACCTTGGAAGAGTACGTGCTGGTTCACCAAAAGCAGATTTTGGTCGAACGGTTCCAGCGCAAGTCTGACAACCTGTGGCTCCCCCAGGTCTTTCGGAGCGGCGACACCATCGAACTCAGCAGCATTGGCCTAACCTGCGATATTGCCGATCTCTACGAGAACCTCAACCAGCTCGCCTAAGTGTCCTCTTCCTTCAGCTTCGCCAGCAATTCCTGAAACCGCAGATAAAAGGCTCGGGTATTGTGGAACCCCCGCCGCCGGTTGCGATCGTTCCCCCGAAAGATCACCACCTCGACCCCGACCTCCTGGCAGATCACGCAGTTGCACTGCTGCCAGGGGCGATCGCGCAGCAAATCCCGATACATGCGCTCATGCTTCACTCGCCGCTTGGCCTGCTCCACCGGGTCAGCCTTGCCATCCTTGGGCAGCTCCAGCAGTTCGTCGTAGGCTAGCAACGACTCTAGGGCCTCTTCCAGGCCCAACTCCCCCTGGTCAAAGGCCCGCAGCGCCTTCAACGCTTTCTGCTCTAGGCCTTTCAACGTGTCCCGTTCAGCCACCCCCGCCTCGATCAACCGCTTCACCCGCACCCCATGGCCATCCACGGGCGGAATCCGCACTGCCGTATACATCTTGCTGGAAACAGTGTGGTAGTTTGCCCCAGAACCCAACCAGGCTCGCCGCAGGGGACTGGCCGAGTCGAAGCTAGTAATGCCCAGATGCCGAAATACCGGAATCGCGTTGATCCGAGCCACCCCAAACAGGTGGAGTCGAATGTTGGGGGTGAGGTGGGGCCGCACCTCCTGCATAATCTCCACAATTTCTCGGCTCTGGGCTCGGGCCAGCCCCCCCAGGGCAATGTAGTCGTACCCCACGCGAATGTTCTCTTTTACCGATTCAGCATAGGTTTCAGGGTTCCAACCCTGGGCGACCCCTATGGGAGTGAACGTGTAGTCCCCAGCCTGATGCTTCTCGAAGAACTCCTGGGCGTTCTTCATAGTCAGCTCGTACCGCTTTTCTCGAATACCAGGTACAGCAAAAGGACCGACGATTAGGTGGTCGATGCTAACGCCATAGTCAAAGCCAAGGTTCTGGTAGTAGTCCAGAATTTCGACCGTATTGTAAGGAGGCTCTTCCTCTTTGACGTAGCCAAAGGCTCCACAGTCACCCATGACCGGCCCCTGATATCGGATGAAGTCGTGGATGCCAACTGCCTCGACCCGTGCTCGCTTTTTCTTGCTGCTGTCCACCACCACCTTCGACACCAGAATGCCGTCGTAGTTGGGGGCGTCGTAGATCTGGTGGGCATAGACCTCATCGTGGTGGGGATCACGCCCTGGGGTGAGGCGATCGTTTAGGAAGTCGTAGTTGGGGTCTACGTGGTCATCCCATTCTGGAATGTAGTACTGCATTCCCAGGTGGATATTAGCTGCCGGTGGCACATCGGGAATGGGCAAGAATTCGTCTTTGCTAGACCGACCAGTTGTTGTCTTCTGGCTAGTGTTTGAGGCTTTAGGAGTAGTGGGTACCTGGTCTAGCAGAGAAGTTAAAGCCAACTGCTCAGAGGGCTGATCAACTTCGCCGTCGATAATCTGCTGAAAGATCTCTGGATTAGTTTTGACCTGATTCAGTAATTCAGGTTTAACTACCACAGCTTCGGCAAACTGCTTGAAGAGAAAGCCTTTCAGCCCTACCAAACCGTATCGGTAACGCTTTGCCTCCTGGTTGGAGAGGGGCAGCACAAACGTCTTGGCGGCCAGGTCGGGCAGCTTCTTGGCAGAACCTCCGGAGGCCAGGAAAACCAGGGTTTGGTCGGGTCGGGTTTGGATGGGCAGTTGGAGCGATCGCAAATAGTTATCACCCAACAAAAAAAAGACCAGGTCTGCCGACTCCAGTCGCTGCTCAACCGCGTCTTGGACGCCCAAATGTTGTGCCCACTCATCCACCTCCTGGCTCTTCATCCCATTGAATGTGACCTCGTAGGGGACGATCTTCTGGTGCTCTGGAATGAGCCCATACCCAGCGGAGAGGATTTCGACCTCCAATGCATCGACTCCCAAAGCTTCCCGCAACGCCTGGACACCCTCCATCAGCCGTAGATGCTGCATACCCGTATATATTTCACCGGCTTGACAGGCGTACTCGGCCAGTTCAGATTGGCGATCGCGCAGCCGACTTGGGTCTCGAAAATCGTCGAGTCTGAGCTGGTTTTCTGGCTTGCAGCGCTTCTCCCCAGTGCAGGATGTAATGACTAAGACACGGGGGTTGGGCATTCGGTCTCCTGGGCGTATAGTCTTCGGCCTACCAACGTTGCCAGATCGGGACGTCCGGCGTCAATCAGGGCTTTGTCGCGAATTCGGCAAGAATCACAGCGTCCGCAGGGTTCCTCGTCCCCCTCATAGCAAGACCAGGTTTTTTCGATGGGTACCCCCAGGCCGAGGGCACGGTGGACGATATCGACCTTAGAGTCCATTACTAGGGGGGCCACTAGCTCAGGGGCTTTGCCCTCTAGCCCGGCCTTGGAGGAGAGCTGGGCCAGCTGTTGAAAGGCCGCCAAATACTCGGGCCGACAGTCGGGGTAGCCCGAATAGTCCACAGCATTGATGCCCAGGTAGATGGCCTCGGCCCCTTTGGCCTCGGCCAGGGAGAGGGCAATGGCAATGAACACGGTGTTGCGCCCTGGCACGTAGGTGGAGGGAATCGCCCCGGTCTGTACCCCGTCCTGGGGCAGGGTCTCGTTCAGGTCGGTGAGGGAAGATCCGCCCCACTGGGCAAGGTTCACGTCCATGATGTGGTGGGCGGCAATGCCCAGGTGGGCGGCGACGTGGCGAGCCGCCTCCAGCACCCGCTCGTGGCGCTGGCCATAGCGGAAGGAGAGGGCGATGGGGGCGTAGCCGTCGGCCATGGCCTGGGCCGCGGCGGTGGCTGAGTCTAGCCCCCCCGACAACAGAACAATCGCTTTGGGCTGGGGCATGGCTATTGGACTCCCAAGAACTTATGCGTTTGCAGGCTAACGCGCCACCCTGGATTCTTCAAGACGAAGTTGAACGCAATCTGCTGACTCCCCGGCGTTTCCCACTCGGGCTGGAGTCGTTTGTCCACGGTTGGGGACAGTTGGGCCGCCTGCTGCTCGGCCCAGGCCAGGTCAGTCTCGTCGGCGACGACGACCTTGAGTTCGCTGGCTTGGGGGTAGATGCTGGGGTGGGGGGGCTTGAACCGTTTGGGGGAAAAGGTGACCCAGTCGAAGCTGCCGCTGAAGGGGTGGGCACCGGAAGTTTCCAGGTGAACCTGGAGGTCAGCCGCTTTGAGTTGCTGGGTGAGCACCGTCAGGTCATGCATCAGCGGCTCGCCGCCGGTAATGACTACAATCTGAGGGTTTGCGGCTTTGGCGGCGGTGACCAGTTCGCCTACCTCCCGCTGGGGGTGGCGCTTCGGGCTCCAGGACTGTTTGGTGTCGCACCAGGGACAGCCGACATCGCAGCCCCCTAACCGAATGAAGAAGGCATTGGTGCCGGCCCAGGCACCTTCTCCCTGAATGGAATGGAACATTTCCACTATCGGCAAAGTTTGGGCCAGCGCTGGTGGCAACTCAGCGATCAGAGAGGTCGTGGCCGGGACGCTCATCTCAGTCGCCTTCATACTCGGCCCAGGAGTTGGGTGTCTCGGAGACGCAAACCTTGAGCTTCACCCCTTCTGGCAGGTCTGTTTTGGTTTTGTCGTAGATGTACTGGGCGATCATCTCGGCGGTGGTTTCGTAGCCTTCGGGCAGCACGTCGTTGAGCACGCAGTGGTCAAGCCCTCCTTTTAGCATGTCGCGTTTAGCCCAGCGTAGGGTGCGGAAGTCGGCCACCATGACCGGGTGGGGGCAGTACTGGGAGGAGTGGAGTTTGCTAGATGTTGCCTCAATCCGGACTCGGTAGGTGTGACCGTGCATGCGCCCGCAGGGGCCATCGTAGTCGCGGATGGAGTGGGCGGCGTCAAAGGTGAATTCGGTTGAGAGTTTCCATTGGGGCATGGTGATGGTGAGAGAGGAGATGGCCGCTTGAACGCTAAATATAGATTATTGCCCCTGGGCTGTCTACCAAATATGTATATTGTTGACACTGACGCTGGCTGAGACAACCCCAAAAATGCCAAAAAAAATTGAGGCGCTACGCGCCAAAGAAGAGAGAAAAGAAGAAAGGGTATAGTGCAACAGTACTATAGAGCAAAGGACTAGGAAAGAGCCCTGGCGGCAGAACAAACAACACGAAAACCGTCGCTGTTGTAGCGGGCGTCCGGAATGTTGTAGAGGCGACAGGCAGAGCGGCAGTACCGCGGAAGGTCGACCCAGGAACCACCCCGCAACACGCGAGTATGATCATCTTTCTCTTTTCTCTCGTCAGAGAATAACCATGCGCTGCCGTCTGTCGGCGGATTCCCGTCGTAGTTGTCGTGCCAGTGATCTTGGCACCATTCCCACACGTTGCCGTGCATGTCGTACAGGCCAAAGGCATTGGGGGGGAAGCTGCCGACCTCTGTGGTTTCTTTTCGGTAAATGCCCTTGGGACCTTTTCCGTAGTTGCCTTTCCAGTCCATGCTGTCATCGTCCACGCCGCGATAGTTGGCCAGGTCGGTGGTAATGGTCTCCCCGAAATGGAAGGGGGTAGTCGTCCCGGCTCGGCAGGCGTACTCCCACTCGGCCTCACTGGGCAGACGGTACTCGCGCCCGGTGTCCTGGCTCAGCCGCGCACAAAACTCCGTCGCATCCTGCCAGCTCACCTGCTCCACTGGGCGGTTGTCGCCTTTGAAGCTTGCTGGGTCTGGGTCGAGTTCCTGGTTTACCTGAGCATAGGTTTCGGCCACCACTCGCCACTGGGCCTGGGTGATGGAGAACTTGCCCATAAAGAAAGTGGGCACCGTCACCTGGTGCTGAGGACCTTCGTCGTTGAAGCGATCTAGCTCGTCCTCGGGTGACCCCATCAAAAAGGTGCCGCCCGGGATGAGCACCATATCCAGGCCGATGCCGTCGCCCAGGTCTTCGGTGAAGTATTGCGCGGTTGCTTTGTGGCGGGTGATGGTGAGTTGGGCCATAGGGCAGGGCTTTGGGTTAGCTCAAAGTTCGGGAAAATACTGGGCAAGGAATTGGGTCGCTGTCAGAATATCGATGCCCGCAACGCTTTTGAGGACTAGAAGATCGTCGTCGCCAGAAATAATGGCGATGGCTTGGGCTGCGATCGCGGCTTCAACCACAATAATATCGTCGGGGTCCCGCAGCTCTGGCACATTGATGGGGGCGACACTTTGGCCAAAAGATACTAACCGTGAGACGTTGATGAGCAGTGCTTCTGGAGTAGTGCCAAGGCGTTGTAGACGAGAGCGGAACTTGGGATAGTGCAGCACGTCGGCAAGCTCACTCAGCAAAGCCCGAGACATGCAAATCTGCACTTGACCCTTGCGGGCTAGTTGAACCAGGCGAGCTGGTTTGCCGCCAAACAGCAGGGCTGAAACCCAAACATTGGTGTCGAGCACGATGTTAAGGTTGGGCTCGTTCATGGCGAATAGTTTTTACAATGTCACAGATTTCGGCTTCTGTGGGCTGGTCAGGGTCAGGGCCAAGGGCTTCAATACGTTCAAACAAAGTGTCTAAGGAGACGGGTTGGGTAATTTTCTTCAGCACAATGGTGTCGTCCGTTTGCCACAGCAGATACTCGTCTCCGGGTTCTAAGGTTGCGAGAATTTCTGGTGGGAAGGCAAATTGACGCTCTTGGGTGATGCTGACAACGTTGGTCTTTGCCATGGCACTCAATACTAAGGAAATCTGTCTCAAGTTTAGCCCTATGGGTTGGAGCAGTAGCGCCAGGGCCTGAGTGGGGTTAAGGGGGAGGGTGGGGCATCTCGAAGAACACCCCACCCTAGCTAAGTTGCCGCAGAAACTCATCCACCGCATCGAACTGGTCGTGGTAGGTGACGTAGCGACAGAGCAAATCCAGAGGCAGGTCGGGCAGCAGCCGACTTTGGTTGAGCTGGTCGTAGCCGCTGCCGTCGTCCCGCAGTCCGTAGAGGTTTAGCACCCCGTCTTCCCAAAACCACACTTCGGCCACTCCCATACGACGGTAGCCTTCCAGTTTGTCGATGCCGCCGCTGGTGATCACCACCTCCAGCACCAGGTCGGGGTAGGGCTTGCGGCTACCCAGGTTGTAGGCCTCGTCGGGCTCGCTGCGGGCACCCAGGGCTTCATCCCCCAGGGAGGGGCCACCGCGAGCATAAAATCGGATGCCGTTGGCCCGCAGGTAAGCCTCCAGCAGCAACCGCAGAATGGCTTTGAAGTCTTCGTGATCTTCACTGATGGGCATGATTTCGAGGGCGTTGTCGAGGTAGCGCAGTCGCACGCCGGGGATGGCATCAAAAGCTCGATCAATCGCCTCAAACTGGGGCCAACCCACGTTGGGGAAGACCTGGGCCTCGTGGATGCGGGGAGAGAACACCTGAGCCATCATGGTTTGCCTGCGAGCGATGGAGTTGTACTTATTGTAAGTGCCATCTCGTGCCCAGACTCTGTCTGGGTACACCGGGGAGGCTCTGCCTCCAAACGGGAACCTTAGGAAAGCCGAGTTCTATTATCCTCCGTGGGCCGATCGCGCTATCGAGTCATAGGCACTCAACCCCACTTTTTAACCTGCACCACCGTTGAGTGGATGCCTATTTTTAGCCAGCCACCCCTGGTCTCGATTGTGCTGGACTCCCTCAAGTTTCTCCAAGACCAGCAACGGCTGACCCTTTACAGTTACGTGATCATGGAGAATCCCCTGCACCTGATCGCCTCAGCGGAGAACCTATCCAAAGAGATTGGCCACTTCAAATCGTTTACGTCTAGGTCGGTTGTGGATTGGCTGCGGGAAAATCGGCCCCAGAGCTGCTGGTTGCGGCGGATGGAGGAAGCTAAGCTGCGGCACAAGACGGAGCAGCAATACCAGCTCTGGCAGGAGGGAAGTCACCCACAGCTGATTGATTCTGAGACCATGCTCCAGCAGAAGCTGGAATATATCCACAACAACCCAGTAGAGCGGGGATATGTGGATGACCCGACCCACTGGCGCTATTCCAGTTATCGAAGCTGCGTGGGGGATGAGGGGTTGTTGTCGGTGACGATTTTGGGCTAGTTGAGGCGGAGCCTCGGGGGGCGCATCCAGGCAGAGCCTGGGCGCGAGACGCTGCGTGCCAGGGGAGAGAGTAAAGAAGAGAAGATAGAGTGCAAGAGTACTAGAGGGCAAAGGGCTAGGGAAGAGCCCTGGCGGCAGAACAAACAACACGAAAACCGTAGTAGACGTTGCGGGCGCCCGGAAGGTTGTCGTTGCGACAGGCAGAGCGGCAGTTCCGCGGATTGAGGTACCAGGAACCGCCCCGCAACACACGAGTACGATAGTCCTTATTTCTCTCGCCAGAAAATAACCATGCGCTACCGTCGGTCGGTGGATCGCCTTCATAGTTGCCGTGCCAGTGGTCTTGGCACCATTCCCACACGTTGCCATGCATGTCGTACAGGCCAAAGGCATTGGGCGGGCAGCTGCCGACTGGGGTGGTTTTTCGGCGATACTCCCCTTGGGCTTCTTCGGCATAGGTGGCCGAAGCATTGTAGTTAGCCAAATCTCCGGTGAGGGTTTCGCCAAGGTTGAAGGGGGTAGTGGTGCCCGCTCGGCAGGCGTATTCCCACTCTGCTTCCGTGGGCAGGCGATAGTCTCGCCCGGTGAGGCGCGAAAGGCGGGCACAGAACTCTATGGCGTCGAGCCAAGATACCTGCTCCACCGGCCGGTCATCGCCTTTGAAGCGGGCCGGGTCTGGATTGAGCTCTCGATCTACCTGCTCTAGCTGGGCCACGGCTCGCCACTGGGCCTGGGTAATGGGGGTTTTGGCCATAAAGAACGCAGGCACCGCCACCTCGTGCTGAGGACCTTCGCTATCCCTTCGGCCTGGTTCATTGTCAGGGGAGCCCATCATAAAGGTGCCGCCGGGAATGGCAACCATGTCGAGGACAGGCGGATCAGAGTCTGGGGAAGCCCCCAGCACATCTCGAAAATATTGCGCTGTGCCTGGAATGGTTTCAACGACTTGGCCCCGGTTGTTGACCCGCACAGTCTCGTAGGTCAAGGTTTCTAGCGAGGGGGCACCAGGGTCTGCCGTGATCTCAATCAGCGGATACTCAAACTCAAACGTTTTGAGTTCAGGAAAATCCCTCGGCGGCTGAGGCGGTACTGGAATTTGGAGGCGAGCAGGTGCATCGATGTAGTCGGCCAGTTCGGCATAGTCGCTGCCCAGTCGTCGTAAGGCCCGTTTAGCAATACGAGCAAAGGGCACCACAACATCTTGATCTTTAGGGCGACCTTCCAGATCAAGCAGCAGCAGCGCTTCGTAAGTTCTGGTCTGCAGCCCTAAACGTTCCGAGATATAGGCCGATACCGCATCCAGCACGGCTTCAGTCTTGGCAATGGGGACGTAGTCCGTCAGATGCTCGCGGATTTCGTCGTTGAGGAAGTCGTACTGAATTTTGTGGGAAGGGAGCTTGGCCTCGGCAGGGGTAACGGCCTTGAGCAGGCCACTCATGTAGACCTCCGCCACATGTAACTGCTGGGATTCGGGCAGCAGCGTCTGCTGAATCAGTTGAATAATTGGCGGGCTAACGGGGGCCGCCGCCATCAGCCCGGCCAGCTTAAAGGCCGTTGCTGAAGCTGTTTTTTGAAACTGCTGCACCCGTTCTTTGGGCGAAAGCTGGCGAGATGGAGGGGTAGCCTGTTTGCGCTCTCGATAGGCCTGTAGGGTGGCTTCGTTAAAACTGTAGCCGGGGGTATAGACATCCCCCCCACCCGCCATCACCCTGGCCCACTGGTTTAGCGGGTATGCCTCTAAGCTAACCACTGGCACCGTCGCCAAGGTCTCTTGCTGAAACTTATGAAATGCCTGCATCACCTGGCTTTGCTGAGTGCCTAACGCCTGGGCCAGTTCGCTAAAGGGCAGCACCTCAGACATCTGAAGCTGAGTGTTTGGCACCCCTGGGGTGTAGGCGCTAAGCCGTACCGGCATCCCGTCTCCCAAAGCAGTACGCCACCACAGACGACCAGGAAAGAGCTGCACCAGGGCAGTGGGGCATTGCTTGCCCCAATCCTTCAGCCACTGGTAAATCTGGGTCTGCTGCCAAAGGGCAGAGGTGCAGTCGCTCACCAGCCAGATCAACCTTCGACCGGCGGGGTCAATTAGGGTTTTGTGGTTACAGGTGGGTTGGGAAATGTCGCCCTGGTGCCACTTGGGATTCAATACAGGGACATTGCCCTGCATCTGGATTTGCCAGGTGCTAACCCGCCGAAAGGCTCCCTGGCGTTCGGTCAGTAGTTTGAGTTCCGCCAGGGTGTCTTGCCAGAGAGGCGTCGAGCGAGACTGCTCCACCACAATGGCCAGCTCAAACCAACGCTCTGGGGCGGGGGCCATAACCGCAGTCCAAATGCCCTGCTCGGCAATCTGTTCGGTGGTGGCATCGGCATCAAACATGGTGGCGGTGCGGGAGGGCACCTTACGCATGAGCGGGCGCAAGGCCTTGGCCAGGTCTCGCCTTGCTCTGAGGGCCGGTGCTGCCGGTATTTGAATGGGAATCCCTGCCGGTGGAGCGTCCTCGGTTTCGTTGGCTTGGGGGGATGTGGCTGGGGTGGTGGCGACTGGGAGGGTGCCCTCGGTGGTGGTCCCTTCTCGCCGCTCAATGATGGGGGTGTCCTGAGAGTCATCGTCTCTGATCTCAGGCTCCCCCAAGTCCTCTGGCAGCGGCTCAGCAGGAATGAACTGAGCCAGCCAGGCTGCATCGGCTACGTCTTCGGCATTAAAGCCCAGCTCTGCCAGGTCCAGCAATTTGGCAAAATCATAGATCGTCTGTCGCTGCTGCAGGGACTGTTTCATGGGCTTAGCCCTGGTTGCTATCGAGGTACTTTAGCAGTTGCTCAACCAGCTCGTCTTTTGTCTTACCGGTGGGAGCCTGCTTGCGAGAGACCAGGTAGACTGCATTCAGCAGTTGGTCGGTGGCGAGAATGCCCTTTTCCAGTTGGCGCTTGTCGTAGAACTGTTTCACCAGTTTGTTGACGTGGGTGCCAGCATCTTGCAGGTGAACGTTAACAATTTGCTCCAGCCGTTTGCGATCGGGGTCGGCCATATCCAGCCGCAGGCAGCGCCGCAGAAAGGCGGGGGGGAAGTCACGCTCGTCGTTGCTGGTCATGACCACAAAAGGAAAGTTGGTGCAGGGTACCAGGCCGTTTTCAATCTCTACGTGGGAAGGCTCACTGGCTTCGGTAAAGGCAGTCTGCACTTTGATCTTTCCGTTCACCTTGTCCTTAAGTCGCACCAGCTCAGGAATCTGAAACTTGCCCTCTTCAAAGACATGCAGCAGGTCGTTGGGCAGGTCGATGTCGCTCTTGTCGATTTCGTCGATCAATAGCACTCGGGGTTTGTCCGAGGGTAGCAGGGCCGTACCCAGTGGCCCCAGGGTAATGTATTCGCCAATGCGGCTGAGGGTTTCTTGCAGCCGTTTCTGGGCCTCTTTTTCGTTTGCAGGTTTGCCCTCGCTCTGGAACCGCAACTGGTTATCTTGTAGACGGCCAACGGCATCGTAGGTGTAAAGGCCATCCTTCAGGCTGGTGCGGGTGGTAATAGACCATTCCAGCACTTCCCCCAGCCCCAGGGCATAGGCTACTGCATAGGCCAGGGAGGTTTTGCCAGTGCCTGGTTTGCCTGTTACTAGCAGCGGTCGCCGCAAATAAAGGGCAGCATTCACCATCTCGACTTCTTCCTTGAGGGGTTGAAAAGTCTTGCCTCGCCGCTCCGTCTTGGTTTCGCCGCTTCTGCCCTGGCTGAAAGATCGCCAACTGGGTGGATCGGGCAGAGCGTTGATGCGGTCTGGCTCAGGGGCCAGGGTACCGTCGTCGTTGATGGTTCCGGTAAAAATTTTCCAGTCTGTCATGGCTAGGGCATCTCTTGGGGCATGTCGAGGGTGTTGGCAATTTCGGCTTCGGGCGGCACCAGTTGGGGGTTATCCCAAACCAGGGCCAAGTGACGGCCAAAGTGGGGCTTGCCCCGTTTATCGAAAGCGGTTTGACGAGCTTCTCTGACTTTACAGGCTATGTCCCCCACCGGGTGTTTAAGTAAGTCGCTAAAGGGTTTCTTATATTTATTTTTAGATTGAGGTTGCCGCAGCCATAGGGCTGTGGGAGTAGCCCCCATAACCAGGGCTAGCAGCCGTTGATCGATATTGGCATTGGGAAGCGTTGTGTTCAAATGCATGCCCAGACAATCATCTTTGGCAAAGACGGTCTGAAAGTTGCTGCAGTGACCTGAAATCAAAACCTGTTTCGCCTGATAACGAGTGTCAATGGCTGTTTTCAAAGTCTTCCACTTAGTTTCCCAAAAGGGCCTTAGATGAGCAAAGAAAGGATCAAATCGATCGGCCATTCGTAGCACCACCTGATATCGATAACCGATGGGAGGGATCGATACGGCCTCTGCCTCCTCCAGCAGGTGTTGTAGATGGGCCGGGACTTGTTTAGGGGCTTGCTCATCCCACTGGTCAACGGCGTGATTCAGCAGGGGAATGGGCAGAAGTAGCTCCAAGATCAGTTCTTTCTTAGAGATTTCCTGTCGGTAGCTGGTGCTGACTTCTTGTAGACAAGCTTGTAAGGCCTGTTCCATCTCGCCCCTGGCTATGGTGTCACCTTTCTTAGCATCTCTAAAAGCTTCCACAGCCTTGAGAGGTTTGCATCCGGTTCCATGAACGGGGTTATAGGTGTTCGGCTCAGGGATACAGAACGCACTGACCAGATAGCGATCCTGGCTTCCGTATTCAGGACTAGTGCGTACCCACAGCAGCAGATGAGCCTGGGTCGAGACTTGGGGGACAGACTCTTTTACGGCTTGCTGAGCTGCTGCTATCAACGGTGCCAGATCAGTCACTCGATGTTGTAGCCATACATTGAGGCTATTGCGTAATGAATCTGGCAGGCCCAGTTCGGGCAGGGTCAACATCGCTACGGCAAAAGGGAGCGTCCCCGGTGATGTCGGATTTTGGTTGGGGATAGATAGTAACTTCGTGAGATTTTCTCGTAAAGCTTGAACTGGATCATCCATGGTGGACATGGGAAAGGCAGCGATGCGCTCTCCTGCTGCGATTGTGTAGGCAGTTGCGATCTCATTCGGGACTGTAAATTAGTTTGTGTCAGAGGTCAAAACAGGATCTAATGAACTAACTACCAAAGGTAAGCCCAATGACCTTTCGACCTGAACTAATCGACGAGTTACTCAAAGACTACCAATG
>PXDR01000284.1 GCA_003566335.1 Cyanobacteria bacterium T3Sed10_344R1 | reverse complement strand
GCAGTGAGCTGTTGACTGCGGGATTCTAGGCTCGCCAAAGCTCTATTTTGCTGATTAACCTGGCGCTCGACGTAAACCGTCCAGCTATACACGGCCAGACTTGCCCCCATTAGTCCACCAGCCATCACCTTTGACCCCTGGTAAAGCCCCTGAAGGCACTGAGCCCGCCAGCCTCTCGCCGGAGTCGGCAAAGCGGTGAGTTCTGGCGCAGCTGAGGAAACGCGAGAAGAGCGGGACTGTTCCCGATCCCGAGTCGGCACCACCTGTAGCGGCGCGGAGGGGCGAGTCGCTGGAGGCCGAGGGAAGGCGGTAGATTTCAGGGCAGCGGGCATACAGTCACTCCTGGGATATCTGGCGCGGTTGAGCGAACCGGCACGCCCGCAGAGTAGCAGGCATCACCGAGGGCGGCTTGCTCCCTTAACTAAAGTTTGTTTAGGGGCTAGACCAATGGCCACTCAACACAGGGTTGGCTGGGCACAACTTGAAGTTAGGCCACAGCCCAAGCATTCAAATTAAGCGTCATGCTAACCCGCAAGTCTGCCCTCGACAAGCATTTAGGACAAACTCTGGACAAGATTGAAGAATTTCGCCCAGAGTTTGCGCCCAGAGGAGCTGAAATTCGGATGTTTTCTGCGGTTACCTGGATGGCCTCGCTAGGCAACCGCCCTGGACAGTCGATTCCAAACAATCCGCTCAAGACAGCAGCACAATCACCTGCACAGCTTAGACAGTCTAGCCATCTAGTCCTAGAGTTTGGTGCCGCAGTCAGGACAGAAGCGGTTGGTTGAGGGGTTCTTGGCCCCACAGTTGGTGCAGTGAACTAGGTCAATGGTTTGTTCTAGTTTGGCCTGTTGGGGCAATCCCAGCATTTGAGCGTTGCTCTTACCGGGGGCCACCATGGGGTAGCAGTTTTCGTTGCGGCGTACCCGTACATCCATCAGCACGGGGCCGTCGTGGTTCAACATGGTTGCGATCGCATCCTGAAGTTGACTGCGATCGTTCACCACCATGCCCTTAACCCCAAAGGCTTCAGCTAGCATTTCAAAGTTAGGCATCCCCACCTCCATATTGGAAGAGGAATAGCGCTCACCATAAAAAGTCTGCTGCCACTGGCGCACCATCCCCTGCCAGCCGTTGTTGATAATCACCGTTTTCACGCCGATATCAAACTGGGCCAGGGTACCGAGTTCCTGGAGGTTCATCTGAAAACTAGAGTCACCGCTAATACAAATCACCTGCTCCTCTGGCAGGGCAACCTTCACCCCCATCGCCGCAGGCATGCCGTAGCCCATCGTGCCCAGACCGGCACTAGAGATCCAGCGGCGAGGGCCATTTTTGAGGAATTGGGCTGACCACATCTGGTGCTGCCCCACATCCGTCGTGTAGTAAGCATCAGGGGCCTGTTCGGACAGCGCCACAATCACCTCTTGGGGAGATAGGCTGTCGTCATAATGGGGGACTTGCAACGGATAGTCTTGCTTCCAGCGGTCAATTCGCTGACGCCAAGCCAAGGTTTGGTCAGTAACCGGAGGCTGGTTTTCTTCCTGCAAGCGCCGCAGCAGATCCATCAATACCTGGCGCACATCGCCCACAATCGGCACATCAGGCACGCGGTTTTTGCCCACCTCTGCCGGGTCAATGTCGATGTGGATCACCTTTGCCCGAGAAGCAAACTCATCCAGCTTGCCCGTGACCCGATCATCAAAGCGGGCTCCCACCGCAATCAATAAGTCACATTCACTCACGGCAAAGTTGGCGTAGGCGGTGCCGTGCATGCCCAACATGCCCAAGGCCAGACCATGATGCTCGTCAAAAGATCCCTTGCCCATCAGGGTGGTCGTGACCGGGAAGTTAAAGTATTCAGCCAACTGCAAGATTTCTTCGTGGGCTCCAGATGCGATCGCACCCCCCCCGACATACAGCAAAGGCTGACGGGCCTGACGCATCAGCGAAATCGCCTGAACAATCTGGCGAGGATTGCCCCGCACCGTGGGCTTGTACCCCGGCAGCTTCACCGACAACGGCGGCACTGGCAGGTAGTCAAACTCCTCAATGCCCACATCCTTCGGCACATCGATCAACACCGGCCCTGGGCGGCCCGTCTGGGCAATGTAGAACGCCTCGGCCACAATCTGGGACATCTGATTGGGGTCGCGCACCACATAGGAATGCTTCACAATCGGCAGCGTGATGCCATAGATGTCGGTTTCCTGAAACGCATCACTGCCGATGGATGTGCGGGGCACCTGACCCGTCACCACCACCATGGGAATCGAGTCCATCTGGGCCGTGGCGATGCCCGTGACTAGGTTCGTCGCCCCAGGGCCAGACGTGGCAAAGCACACCCCCACCTGCCCAGTAGCCCGGGCATAGCCGTCAGCCGCATGGGACGCGCCCTGCTCATGGCGCACCAGAATATGGCGCAGGTCTCCATTGGCCTCAGCCCGATATAGCTCGTCATAAATCGGCAGAATCGCCCCGCCGGGGTAGCCAAAAATATGCTTGACCCCGTGGCGAACCAGGCTGTCAATTAGGGCAAATGCGCCGGTGGCACGTTGGGTCGAAAGAGTAGGAGGCGCAGATACAGGAGACTTCATGGGGTCGCTGGGGATATGGGTAACAGAGGTCACAGCAGAAGTGTTGTTTTCGATCATGCCCTGAAAATGGGTGGATACGGACAAAAGTCAGTCAAATTGTGACAGAGATGGAAAGCGCCCCAACGCAGGCTGTAGCGAATGCGGTGGGGTAATAAGGTGGGATAAGTCAACGGCACAGCAGGCTAGACAGACACTCAATCAAGCTCTGGCGGCCTGTGCCTGGACGGAGTGTAGGCTGTCAGGGGTAAGCCAAAAACAGCGTCTCCTATTCAAGCATTATCCAAAAAAATCGGGCTTTTGCATCCGCCAAACGACTGGATAACGGCTGGAACGGGATCTATGTGGTGCTTTCATGACATCAGCTAGCATGTCGGACTCAGTACCCCGCTGAATGCACCGCTCAACACACCATCGTTTTAATCATTGCGAATAACCCTCGTTGTGAGTGACCAGCCAGGTTGCTCCAAAGGACACGCAAGCAAGCATTACTAACCCTCCATACAGCCATGACGGCGCAGAATTTGCCGAATAAATGCCGCTGCCGTGGTGGCTTGGCGCTGGGTGGTGCTCACCTGCCAGCCCTGCACCTGCTGAGGCTGCTGCCACAACTGTTCATGGGGCACGGGAGGATCCGCATAGAAGTTTTGGGAACCGCTGCCCAAGATTCCAGAACTCCAGTGGGTGAAGTGGTCGTGACTGAGACGATAGCAGGGAAAATCAGCGGCGAGGGGCACACCCCAGCCATCCAGGGCAATTAGAGCGCAGACCCTACCCCCTTGGTGGTGCCAGTAGCTAGCGGCAGTGCTGGCGGCAACCACCCCCGCGCTAAAGGCTAGCCAAATTAACGGTTCATCCTGGGTCACCTGGGCCTGCGCTAACTGGTTCAGCACCCCGTGGGCGGTATAGGGCAAGCCCTGATTCACTAAGCAGGGAGGGAGCCCCTGGGGAAACAGTCCTCGCAGGCAAGATTCAGTCCAGTCAGCTGCGTGAACGCCAGGGCAAATAATCAGCACGGAGGGAACCTCCCGGCATAGAGTTCGGTTCTACCCATAGTCACCCGCTTAGATCTGCCAGTAGTCTCTTAGGTACAGGTATAACCTGCTGGCATGGCCTAACGCACCAGCGTCAGGGTGGGGTGCAAGTCTGGGTTCGATTCACGAAGGATGCTGTATGCAGCGCTGTTTTCTACCGACGCTGACTAACCTGATGGCCCAATGGGAAGCGGGTAGCGCTGAGGCGGGGCCTCAGGGCCAGCAGGCCGTAGCCGCCTGGTCTGCGGCGGTGGCAGCGGTCAACCATCTCCTCAAGGCTCAAGCCGGTGATCGGAATAGTCACCAGAACCACTTAAGTCACTCAAACAACAGTCACACCAGCCACCCAGACCTAAATAGTCACTTAAGTCATCTCAAAAGTCACTCAAAGACCAGCGCTGAAGCTGGGGCTACCGTCAAGCAGGCTGATCTAGCTGGGGTGGTCTTGTCCGGGCCGCTGCCTATGCTAGATCAAGCAATTCCAGCCACCTATACCCATTGGCTATTGGCCCCTGCCGAAACTGCTGGGAGTCCTGCGGCTCATCTCTTGCCCGCTGCTGGCCCTGCCGCCGATGCCCGACCCCAAACCCTAGCCCTATTGCCTGGCGATCCCTTGGCTGGGGAAAAGTTTTGTTTGGTGCTCACCGCTGATTTCAGCCTGATTGTGGTGCTGGGCCAAGATGACAATCAGCAGCTGCGGTTTCAGTTTTCCTTTGTCCCAGAAACTGTAGGAGCCGTTTGGTTGTGGTTGCGATCGCGCATTCAGCTCACCCAACCAACTCACCTAGAGAGCCTTGATCAACTAGTTCAGCAGTTTGCGCCGATTGAACCTGACTATCGCCTGGTGAGCCAGTTCAGCCAGCGGATGTGGGCTAATCTTCCCCTGCTAACGCCGCCCCCAGCACCCCATGTTTCCGTGCCATCCCCACCGAGTCCCCGTCCTGAGGCTGATTGTCCTCCGGCGATGAACTCGGCGAATTCTGATGCGGAGCTGCTTCAGGCGATGGCCCACGAAATCCGCACGCCCCTCAGCACCATTCGGACATTCACCCGGTCGTTGCTGCGTCGCCGAGATTTAGCCGATGGGGCGATGAAACGGCTGAAGCAAATTGACCGAGAGTGTACTCAGCAGATTGATCGATTCAACCTGATTTTCCGAGCAGTTGAGCTGGCGACCGCTCCGCCCCGCCAGCAGTCGCCCTTAGCCCCGCTGTCGTTGAGTCAGCTATTTGACGAGGCGATTCCCCAGTGGCAGCAGCAAGCTAGCCGTCACAACATCACCCTTAGCGTGGGGCTGCCACCCCGGCTGCCCCTGGTCGTCAGCGACCCGACAATGCTCAGCCAGGTATTGACTGGACTGGTCGAACGGTTTGTGCAAAGTTTGCCCCCCCACAGTCACCTAGAACTCCAGGTGATGCTGGCGGGATCTCAGCTCAAGCTGCAGTTTCAGGCCCCTTGTCAGGGGGCAGGGTCGCCTTTGAGTGATGCGGTGGTGGATCCCAACAGTCGTCGTCCCAGTTTGCGGTCTGTAGGGCATCTGCTGATGTTCCAGCCAGAGACCGGAGGGCTCAGCCTCAATCTAGATGTGACCAAAACTCTGTTTCAGGCCCTCGGCGGCAAGCTAATTGTGCGTCAGCGGCCCCAGCAGGGCGAGGTGTTGACCGTGTTCTTACCCCTAGAAACCTACACCGATCCCCATCAGGATGTGCGCTGGGTGTGAGGGGCTATCCCCGGGCCATGACGTTGCTTTAAGTAACGCTGCTGTGGATGGGGAGCCGCACTTTAAAGCGGGTATCTTGGCTGGGGGCACTGTGGACGCTGATGGAGCCGCCGCAGTACATCAGAATTTGCTGCACAACTGTAAGTCCCAGTCCTGCCCCTTCAGTTTCGCCATTAACCGGGGCTGGCCCTCGGAAAAATGGGTCAAAGATCTTGTTGAGGTCTGCCACGGGAATGCCAACCCCGGTATCTCGAACCAGGAGTTCGATTTCGTCGTCGTAGGGATGGGCGGTGACCCGGACTTGGCCCCCAGCAGCGGTGTATTTGAGGCTGTTTTCGAGGAGCTGAATCACGATTTGCCTGACCCAGACTTCCGGACAGGCCACGGGGGGCAGGCTTTGGGGAATGGTGTAGGCCAGTTGAACGCTGTGCTCTTGGGCTAGGGGTTGATAGGTGCTGACCACGCCGGGCACTACATCGCAGAGATTAAGCGGGGGCACGAGGGACTGGCTGAGCTGGTGTTCGAGCTGAAGCAGGTCGAGGACTCCTTTGATCAGCCGAGTTTGTTGGCCACAGGCTTGGCGAATCAGGCGGATGTAGAGCTGGCGCTGGGGGGGTTTGAGGTTGGGGGATTCCAGCAGGGTTAAGGCGGTTTGAATGCTGGAGACGGGGGTTAACAGGGCTTGACTGGCTTGATTGAGGAACTGATCCCGCAGGCGCAAGGAGTTAAGTAGCTCTGTGTTTTGAGAAGACAGGTTGGAGGCTGATAGCGCTTGGCGGCGGTAGGTGCTGGCGGTATAGCGCAGGGTCTCTTGCTGTTGGGCCTGCCAGGCGGCCCAATGGTTGAGGGTGGGGTGGATCTCGGCCCAGGTGGGCAGGGGGTGGAGGGGTGGTGCGGGGGCAAGAATAGCCTGCTGTAAGGAGGGCAGCACGGCGGCAATCTGGTCGGGATCTTGCAGGCTAAGGGTGGCAAAGGTGGTGCTGTCACCGCTGCGGGGCGATCGCAATAGCTGAGCCGTAATCAGCACTGTCCAGCTTGAGCTAATCACCAGCAGCAGGTATTCGCGCTGCAGGGCTTGGGGAGCGGCCAGCTGTAGCGGCTGAAGGCGAGGTCGGGGCAGGGTTGCAGTGGGAACGGTGCGGCAGAGTTGGTAAATCGGGTCAGCGCTGGGGGTGCGATCGCAAAATTGTTCGAGCTGCGTTTGCCAGGCTGGATAGGTAGGCAACTTGACCCAGATTTGGCTGGGGTCGCCCTGGTGGCTGACGAAATCAAGGTTGTCTTGCAGCAGGTGCTTAAACCCAGCTGAACTGAACTGCAGGGGTGCAGTGGGCAACTGATGACGGCTAAGAACAGTCTGAACCAGGGAATAGAGTGACAAATCTGACACGGACAAAGGAGGCGTCACGGCAGGGGTGGTCAGTGCCTGGGGTCTAAGTTTTTGGAGAGGGGGCTGGCCTTTAGAATATCGCTCCTGTCGGGGTTCAAACCGATAAATTGCCAAAAAAAGCCTCGTTTCCCACGTTTTATGTCCGATTTATCCCAGGAGATCCCTGGCTCAGGGTTGGGGTGGCGGCAGATAAGCGGGGGTGATCGGGATTGTTCGGGGAAATAATCCCGAGCCGTCACTGCGAGAATTCACGGTGAGCATTCAGGGAAAACAAGCTCACCGCAGGCTCTCAACTATTGATTAACACCTGATGATTAACACCTGATGATCAACACCTGATCAACGCCAACGGCTAAACCGGGATATCGTAGCGATCGCAGAGGGCAGCGCGAGCCTGTTCTCGATCGTCAAAGTGGACTTTCTCGGTGCCCAGGATTTGATAATCCTCATGACCCTTACCGGCAATTAAAATTCCGTCGCCCGGTTCAGCCAGGGCAATTGCAGCTGCGATCGCATCAGCCCGGTCTGCAATCACCTGGTCTGGGGGCAGGGGCACCGCAATACCAGCCAGAACGTCCTGCAAAATTTGCTGGGGATCTTCGGTGCGGGGGTTGTCTGAAGTGACAATGACGTAATCAGACTGCTGCTGAGCAATCCGCCCCATCAGCGGTCGTTTGGTGCGATCGCGATCGCCGCCGCAACCAAACACACAGATCAACCGACCGGGCACAAAGGGCCGCGCCGCTTGCAGGGCATTGTCCAGACTGTCTGGGGTGTGGGCATAGTCCACCAGCACCGTGATGTCCTGACTGCTATCCACCTGCACCCGCTCCATCCGTCCCGGCACCCCCGGGAACTGGGGCAGTGCGCCAAGAATCTCGTCTAGGCTGATGCCTAAGTGGAGGGCTGCGCCCACAGCCGCCAGCAGGTTTTCAAGGTTGAACTGACCGATCAGGGGCGAGGTGAACCCCTTTTGGCCTTTGGGCGTGTGCAGAATGCCGCTGACGCCAGTGGCTTTGTAGGCTAGAGCGCTCATCCACAGATCGGCGCTGTTGTCGTCAATGCTGTAAGTCCAGACCTGCTTGGGGTCAAGCGGTTGGATCAGCCGCTGACCGTAGGGGTCTTGCTGATTAATGATTGCCCGCCCTTTGAGATAGTCGGGGCTAAACAGCAGCGCCTTAGCGGCAAAGTAGTCTTCTAGGCTGGGGTGAAAGTCGAGGTGATCTTGGGTGAGGTTGGTGAACACCGCCACCTCAAACGGACAGCCCCAAATCCGCTGTTGCGCTAGAGCATGGGAACTAACTTCCATCACCCCATGGGTGCAGTCTGCCAGCACCGCTGAGGCCAGTTCCTCCTGCAAATCCACGGCGAAGGGGGTGGTGTGGGCTGCCGTGCGCTGGTGTCCAGGCCAACGGCTGTAGAGGGTGCCAAACAGGGCGGCTTGCTTCAGTCCGGCGATCAAAAAATGCTCAATCAGGTGAGT
>PXDR01000283.1 GCA_003566335.1 Cyanobacteria bacterium T3Sed10_344R1 | reverse complement strand
ATGCAGGGCGTTCGCATCAATCAGTGAGTGATTACAGCCCGGTTTATCTGTAGCCAACAGCCAACAGCTAACAGCCAACAGCCAACAGCTAACAGCTAAATATCCAACTTCTCAATCTCCCGCCGCATTTCATTCAGGTCAATGTAGCGATCGGTGGCGTTGCGAAGTTCTCGGGCAATCATGCCTTCGGTTGAGACGACTGTGATGTGGGTGTTTTTCGATCGCAACAGTTCAATTGCCCGCTCAAAATCGCCGTCGCCGCTGAACAAAATCACGCGATCGTATTGATCAACGGTGTTGAACATGTCCACGACGATTTCTATGTCTAGGTTCGCTTTTTGTGAATAGCGACCGGAGTTGTCGTCGTAATATTCTTTGAGAATTTTGGTGCGGACTGTGTAGCCGAGGCTAATCAGTGCATCGCGAAAACCGCGCTGATCTTGAGGATCTTTTAAGCCGGTGTACCAAAAGGCATTGACGAGGCTGGTGTCTTCTGACTCTTTGACAAAATGAGCCAGCACCCGTTTAGGGTCAAAAAACCAGCCATTTTTTTGTTGGGCATAGAACATATTGTTGCCGTCAACAAAAATAGACAGACGACTTTTTGAATGGGTGGCGGTATACATATAAATAGAGCCTAAGTAAGAGAGACTAAGTAAGTTCAGTCAAATTGCAATGATGAGCTGTTTTTGTGCCAGCCCCAGTCCAGTGGCGGGACAACGGTTGGCCCTGACGGGATTTGGCTTGAATCATCCTGATGAGAACCTTTCAATCCGCTTCTGAAAGACTGGGTTCCAAATTACTGCTGGAATAACCCTGAAGTACAGCCTAAGGCGGTTCCCAGGCTTGGTGGCTGGAGTCGCTAGACTTTTCCGCAGATACTCTTCCGCAGATACTGCATGGATATTCCGCAGCTAGATGCTGCTGTTGATGCTATTCCAGCGGCTTTATCCGCCTAAAATCAGGAAAATAAACGACAGCTAGGTTAGCCTTAGAAGCTTTAAAGCTCAGGATAGGCAGAAGCCAGACCGGCTTGTCGGGAATAGTCGGGAATATATCGAAGCAAACCAGAGACAAGCCGTTGCGGTTGCCTCTTTAGGCAGAAAAATATGATGATTTCTGGCTATTGCAGCCCTGGGTTTGCGACCCGAGACTACTTTTCTTATTCAGAACCCATAAATGTTTACTTTATTTTAATTTTGTTCGTTTCCATTATAAGGGGTTTTCTTGGGCGCTTGAAGCGTCTAAAGACGGATGCGATCGCAGCCATCTTGACCTAGGTGCAGCTTAAGTCGTCACCATCCCATGTTCTAGGGCGTAGCGCACCAGTTCCGTGCGGCTGTTGGTGCCAGTTTTGCTGAACAGACGGCTGACGTACTTTTCCACATTGCGGACGCTGGTTTCGAGGCGGCGGGCAATTTCCTTGTTCATTAGCCCTTCCGCGACTAGGTCGAGGACGCTTTGTTCCCGAGGGGTGAGGTCAATCCGAATCGGAGGTGGGGTCTGGGGAATGGTGCCCCGCTGGGTCAGCAGCGCCTTGATTTCTTCAATCTGGCGGGCCATGACGGCAATATCGGGAGTCGCCCCCCCATCGGTTTGGGCCTCCCGACGAGAGACCAGGTTGGTGACAATTGCCACGAGTTCTTCAGGATCAAAGGGCTTGGGCAGGTAGGCGTCGCAGCCTGCTTGATAGCCTTGAATGCGATCGCTGGTCATGCCCCGAGCGGTTAAAAACACGACCGGCAGTCCCTTAAAGCGCACATCTTCCCGCACCTGCTGCAAAAACTGGTAGCCATCCACTTGGGGCATCATGATGTCGGAAATCAGCACGTCTGGGCTGCTTTGCTGCAGCAGTTCCCAGCCTTCGCTGGCATTCCCAGCCGTTCGTACCGTGAAACCACTGTCTTCCAAATAGGCTTGCACGGCTTCCCGCAGTCCTGGCTCATCATCCACTAGCAGTACTTGACCGGTGGTTTCAGCATTGGGGGCAGTTTCTGTCATAACGTTCGAGCTCGGTTTTAACTGACTGTTTTGACTGGCTGTGGGGTGCGTTTTGTGCGCTGGGTGTGTCGGGTTCCTGATGTATTGTGACATCTCACCGCGCTATCCCACGGGGATCTCTACCCACTGGGATATCCCGTTCATCTCTAGCGGTATGGATAGGTACATAAAAGTCTTCTGTTCGCACCTTCCTTGATCTATTCATTCCTTTAATAGCTCCCTTCAATACCGTTCACCTGGTTCCTAAGTAAACGGGTTAGGGTAAAGACTTTAACGGCACCCCAGACTCTCCTGGCGCTGGCGCAGCTACAGGCCGCCGCCGCAACTGTCGATAAGTTCTCCCCTCAATTTTAGAAGGAGCGTATCTTGAGCGGAAAAGCAGGCATGATTCCCGGTAGACACCAATCATCAGGCCGTTGGCCCTTGGGGCTGGGCTTGATTCTCGTCACTGTCAGTTTGTGGGGGGTGTTGCCCATTGCCCTGCTGGTGGTGCTGCAAGGGCTGGATGTGTATACCGTGACCTGGTTTCGCTTTCTCAGCTCGTTTGTGATGCTGTTTGTCTTTCTGTTGGGGCGGCGGCGGTTGCCGAAGCTCAGCCAGCTTCAGCCGCTGCGTCTTGACCTGTTGGGGCTGGCGACTATTTTTCTGTCGATTAATTACCTACTGTTTTTGCTGGGGCTGACGATGACCTCAGCCACCAATGCTGAGGTGATCATTCAACTGGCCCCGGTGATGTCCTCCCTCGGGGCAATGCTGCTGTTCCGAGAGCGCTTCAGCACTGGGCAGTGGCTGGGGTTGGCGGCGATGGCCATGGGGCTAGCTCTGTTTTTCCATGAACAAATCCAAGTGTGGTTTGGGGCTTCCTTGCCTTACCTCCTGGGGAGTGGGTTGCTGGTGTTGGCGGCGTTGGCTTGGGCGACTTATGCCCTGGCCCAAAAGCAGTTGCTGGTGCAGTTGCCCTCTTCTGGGGTGATGCTGCTGATTTACGGCGGCTGTACGCTGCTGTTTAGTCCCCTGGCTAATCCCGCAGCGCTGCTGACCCTGTCGCCGTTGCAGTGGGGGCTGCTGCTGTTCTGCGGTCTGAATACGCTGCTGGCCTACGGTGCCTTTGCCGAATCGCTCAATCATTGGGAGGCGTCCCGGGGGAACGCGGTAATTTCCCTCACGCCGTTGATTACGGTGGGTTCTGTGGCTCTGGCCGGGAGGCTGTGGCCGGGGCTGATTGCCCCAGAACCGCTGACTCCGATTCTGTTGATCGGGGCGATTGGGGTGGTGCTGGGGGCGGCTGCGATCGCACTCGGTCGCCGTCCCCGTGTCCCCCCCGCTCCGCCCGTGCCAGAGCCACCCCTAGCCCAAACCCTAAGAAACCGCTAAAGTCCGACCGGGAAACCGGAGATTGTGGCAGAATAGCAGGTGGTGATTGCTTGGCAGGCCCTCTGTCTTCTCTTCACCAGTTAGCCGCAAGATTCACAGGAGATATTTGGTTATGGCGCTTCAACTTGGGGATACCGTCCCGAATTTTACACAGCAGTCCTCCGAGGGCGAAATCAACTTTTACGACTGGGCTGGTGATAGCTGGGTCGTGTTGTTCTCCCACCCCGCTGACTACACCCCGGTCTGCACCACGGAACTGGGCAGCGTCGCTAAGCTCAAGCCCGAATTTGAAAAGCGTGGCGCTAAAGTGATTGCTCTCAGCGTAGATGGGCCTGAATCTCACCAGGGTTGGATCAACGACATCAACGAAACCCAAAGCACCACCGTCAACTATCCCATCCTGGCCGATGCGGACAAGAAGGTGGCTGACCTGTACGGCATGATTCACCCCAACGCCAACGCCAAGGTGACCGTGCGCACCGTGTTCGTGATTGACCCTGAGCGCAAGCTGCGCCTCACCCTGACCTATCCCCCCAGCACCGGGCGGAACTTCAACGAAATTCTGCGGGTGATCGACTCCCTGCAACTCACCGACAATTACAGCGTAGCCACCCCGGTGGACTGGAAAGATGGTGAGGATGTGGTGGTGTCTCCCACTATCGCCACCGAAGACGCCAAGAAGAAATTCCCCAAAGGCGTCACCGAAATCAAGCCTTACCTGCGCATGACCCCTCAGCCCAACAAGTAGGAGCCTGCAGGTAAGTCCTTCGTCAGGACAGTAACGTTTCATTTTCGTCTGGGAATCCAGGGGCGCAGCTTGCGCCCCTTTTTTTGTGCCCGGCCTGGGTATCCGCTTAAAGCGGGACAGATTAAGTTGTGAAGTTGCTGACAATGGGCTTCGACAAGCTCAGCCCGAACGGACTTGAAACCGTTCGCCCTGAGCCTGTCGAAGGGCAGCGCCGTTAGTCATGGCGCAGAGCTGTAGAGGGAATAAAAATCCCGCCTTACGTTGATGCCCCCCAGCCTAAGCAGGCAACTGATTCACCCACTGGCGCAGCAGGTTGTTCACCTGCCCTGGCACTTCATCATGGGGACAGTGCCCTGCCTGGAGGTAATGCTCCGTCAAACTGGGGTAATGCTGCCGGAACTTGGCCCCCCGACTGCGGGTATCCATCCAGGGATCGCCCTCCCCCCAGAGCAGCAGCAGCGGGCAGGTCATTTCTCCCAGCAGTTGATCTACCGCTTCTCCTCGGGGAGACTTGAACACCGCCGCAAAGACGGCCACGGCTCCCGGATCGCAGGAAGGGCGGTAAATGTCATCCACCAGTTGCTCGGTAATCGCGGTTTTGTCCAAATACACCTGGCGTAGGGTTTTGCGGATGGTGGATTTGCGCCGCACGTACTGAAACAGCAGCCAGCTCGGTAGGGGCTGGAGCATTAAGTCCCGAATCGTGTTGCCCAAGGCTTTTTTCACGGGGCTGACGGTGGGGGTGGGGGCATCACTAAACGGCCCGGCACTGTTGAGCAGCACTAGCCCAGCCGCCTGCTCCGGACGCTGGGCCGCCACCTTGAGGGCGCTGTAGCCCCCGAGAGAATTGCCAGCTAGCACTGCCGGGCGGCCAATCACTTCGGCAATAAAGTCAGCCAGCTGATCTCGCCAGAGGTCACCGTCGTAGACCTGATTGGGCTTGGCTGAGCGACCAAAGCCCAGTAGGTCAATCGCCCACACGTCAAAGTCGGCCTGGAGGTCGGCAATGTTTTTGCGCCAGTGGTCGGTGGATGCGCCGAAGCCGTGGATTAGCAGCAGGGGCGGCTGGGTCGATGCCCCATTGCCCTGGTGGACGTAGTGGATGTCTTGGCCGCGCCATGACCAATACTGGTGGGTCGGTAAAGATGCGATCGCAGTCATAGAGTTAAGAACGCAGCGCTAAAGCCTGAATGTAACGTTTTGCAAATATCTTCTAGGATATCGCGGCGGCCTAAATCTGCCCCAGGCGGCAGTGACAAGGGGCCAACTTGATGGCAAAGTCAGGCTTGTACGCCCTTTTGCCCCAGTATTCGCGCTGATTCGCTGCGATCGCCGGTTCAACTGCTGCTCCCTTATTCTGAATTTTCGTTCCTATGGCTCTGTCCCGTCGTGCGGCTCCTGATGCGACCTCCCCGTCTCCCCTAGCAAAACTCGCTCGCACTAGCTTTGAGCGAGGGATGGCGCTACTGGTGTTAGTGAACTTTGGTCTGGTTTGCTTTGACCTCAGCTATATCCGCTTCCGAGACTTTTACCTAGCCCAAGCCCCAGAACTGACTGAATGGTATGGCGAAAACTTCAAGGGCATTGAACCCGAGCGGGCCACCGTCGCCTACCTAGAAACTGTTGAAGACTTGGAGCGTGAAGTGGCTCAGTCCGGCTTAACCGCTCCCTCAACCCAGGCAATCCTCGAAGATCTGCGCACCCAGAGTTCTGACCTGGTGGATGAAAATCCCTTTCAGGTGGCCAACAAATCCGGCACCCTAGAGCGGATTAAAAACATGATGCGCGATCGCACGGGGCTGGACTCCGCCAAAGATTCCTTCGACCGTTTTTGGAGCGTTAGCTTCCTGGCGCAGCAGGGCTGGAACCAAGAGCTTCGCTTCTTCCAAGAAGAAGTCCAGCCCCTAATGGAAACCAACTACTTCCGCCCCATTGGTGAAGACGGTGCTCCCCTGGACGAATTCTGGCGGATTGACCTGTGGTTTGTCGCCCTATTCGCCACCGAGTTCTTGCTGCGCACCCTGTACCTCAGCCGTCGCTACAAAGGCACCAACTGGTTCGACGCCATGGTTTGGCGCTGGTATGACGTGTTGCTCTTGCTGCCGTTCTGGCGCTGGCTGCGGATCATGCCCACCATCGTTCGCACCAACCAGTCCAACCTGATTAACTTTGAGCCGATCCGTCATCGCATCACCCGGATTTTTATCACCCATCTGGCAGTTGAACTGACCGAGATCGTCTTTTTGCGGATGATTGAACAGGCCCAAAACCTGATTCGCCAAGGGGAAGCCTCCCAATGGCTATTAAACCTAGGCCAAAAGCGCTACATCAACCTCTCCGGTCGGGATGAAGTTCAGGTGATTGGGCAGCGTTTAGTTGCGATCGTCGCCTACGACGTGATTCCCCAGCTTAAGCCCGAACTAGATGCCCTGATTAAGCACAGCATCACCAACGGTATGGCCCAATCCAGCGCCTATCAGCAAATCCAGCAGCTCCCCGGCATCGGTGACCTGCCAGATCGACTGGCCCAGCAAGTCTCGGGCCAAGTCACCCGCAACCTCTACGGCATCCTGAAAAACATGCTGGAGGATGAACGAGGCGGCGAACTCACCCGGGAACTCACCGATCGATTTGTCGCCACCCTACGCACTGAACTGAAGCAAGAACACGTCCTCGAAGAACTTGAAGACCTAACCCACGTCTTTTTAGAAGAAGTCAAGGTCAACTACGTCAAGCGCCTCGCCGAAGAAGACGTAGAAAAGCTAATGGAACAAACCTACCATCTCTACGAAGTCACCCAATACGGCGAAGAAACTGCCTCTAGCTAATCGTCCCAATCTCCATCATCGTCTAGCTTCCAGGGCTGCTATTTCCTTAGCCAACCAAGCTGAGAATTTCCAGGGCTGAGGCTTTGACGCAGTTGGCTACCAGGAATAACAGGGGGTCGGTGTTGCCAGATTGCCACGCGACGACGGCATCAATATAGGCCGTTCTGTCAGCGGCCTGCACAATCGCCAGGGGGTAGCCGGTTCTCAAGAGCTGTAGGTTCATCAACAGGCGGGCGACTCGACCATTACCGTCAGTGAAGGGATGGATCATCACTAGGCGGGCGTGGATTTCGGTGGCGATTTTGATGGGGTGCAGGGGTTGGGGTTGGGCCAGCCAGTCATCAAAGTCGGCCATCAGGTCGGGGACTTGGATGGCATCGGGATAGCGGTAGTTGGTGCCTGCGGCGATGACGTTAACGGTACGGTAGGCTCCTGCTTGTTGCTCGCCTTTGCACACTAGGCTATGGATTTGGCGAATTTCCCATGGGGTGATGGGGGTGCTGGCAGTAGCGAGGTCGCGCACGAAGTCAATGGCTTCGGCGTGGTTGATGACTTCTAGGTGGTCTTTTAGAGGCTTGCCGCCAATGGTGATGCCTTTTTCCAGGATGATTTGGGTTTCGGTTTCGGTGAGGGTGTTGCCTTCGATGGCGGTGGAATTGTAGGTGAGGCGAACGGTATAGAGTTCCCGCAGGTTGTTGAGTAGGTCGGGGGCAAGGGGGCGCAGGGCATCGAGTTGGTTTTTGAGATCATCGAGTTCCTTAAGCATGTCGCTGGGGGTGGGGTCAGCCATGGCCCACCTCATCAGACTCGACGTCAAGCCCTCCGTGCAATAAAAGCCCTTCTTTACTGCCGCGCAGATCGTCGCAGGCGTTGAGCAGCGGTCTATACAGGTGGGGAAGCGTTAATTTCATCAATGATCTGAGCAGACTCTACTTAACTTTAGGGGAGGTCGGGCCAGATAGCAGAACACCCCCCGTCAGATGACAGGGGGTGTTCTGTTTTGGGGTGGGGACTGAGCCTACAAAACTAGACTCAGCCTACCCATCCAACCGCTATGGCTAACGTCCGATCGACAGCAATTAGTCGAGATCGTTCATCGCCAACACGGGTTCGCTTTCGCGGTCTAGACCCTTCTCGAAGCCAGCCTCAGCAGCCCGGGCGCGGCCCGCGTGCCAGAGGTGACCAATCAAGAAGAAGAAGCCCAACACAAAGTGAGAGGTGGCCAACCAAGCTCGGGGAGACACAAAGTTCACCGAGTTGATTTCCGTTGCCACACCGCCCACAGAGTTCAGAGAACCT